>DATFWK010000070.1:0-15031 GCA_035259345.1 Miltoncostaeaceae bacterium
GGGCGTTCATGGCCATCGACCAGGTCCAGAGGTTCGGCGCGCGCAGCCCCGCCGGGCTCTCCGGCTGGCGCACCACCAAGCAGGCCGTCAGCGGGATCCTGATGGCGACCGCCGCCAGGGTGCCGGCGCCGCCGGTCGCCCTCACCTGCATAACGCCGCCGCACCGCGGTGCAACCACGCCGGGCAAAGCCGCACGGAACCTTCCGCCGGCGTCGGCGACCGGCCGCGCGACGACGTCCCGGCCGACGACGACCTTGACGTGCTCGCGGGGAGCGAAATGGATCCCGGAGATGACGAGCGGCCGGACGGTGACAGCGCGAAGCGCGGGCGCGGACGTGCTCGTCTGAGCGCTGGCGGCGGGCGCGGCTGCCGCCACGATCACAACCGCGAGCGCTGCTGCCAGCCGAGCGCGCATGCCGACAGTTTGCCACCGTCGTTCCGCCAGAAAAGCCGTCTGTATGGCACCCGACCCCATGCGTTGCACCGGCAGAGCGGCTCAGGCAGGTTGCGCCGAATGTTGCAATCCCTGCTCCCGCACGGGGAGCTCAAGGAGGGGGAGAGGAGATGCATCGACTTGTGAAGGCCGCCGCCTGCGTGGCGGCGGTCACGGCGATCGCCGTCGTCGCCTCGACGACGGCGATGGGAGGGAAGGGTGAGGTCAAGGTGCTGCGGGCGAGCGCCCAGGGCACGCTCAAAGCGCCGCAGGCAAAGGTCGGCGGGGTCACCAAGACGTTCCCGACGATCTCGGACAGCACGATCGTCGCCGCAAAGGCGGCGATCGGCGCGCAGGACGACCGCCTGGAGGCCTCGGACGCCCAGGCCGGGACCGCGCTCGGCCTGCCCGACCTCGGCCAGACCCAGAGCACCATCGGGTGCAACGGGCGGCAGAGCTTGACCAACGTCCGCGTGAACCAGGACTGCACGTTCCGGCGCCAGGCCGAGGAGGAGATCACGGTCAACCCGGCGGACCCGCAGAACCTGATAGCCGGCCAGAACGACAGCCGCGTCGGGTTCAACCAGTGCGGCATCGACTTCTCGACCGACGGCGGCCGGCACTGGGGCGACATGCTGCCGCCGTTCCGCCAGCGCTTCAACGACCCGGCGGGCGACCTGACGACGCCGGCGAACAAGGTGAACAGCATCAGCGGCGACCACGGCACGCTCCACACCTACGACGCCGCCAGCGACCCGGCGGTGGCGGTCGACTCGGCCGGACGGGCGTTCTTCAGCTGCGTCGTGTTCGACGTCAACTCCAACGCCAGCGGCGTGTTCGTGACCGGCAGCCCGGCCGGCGCCCAGGGCTCGTTCTACTCGAACGTCCCGTCCACCGGGAAGGCCTTCATGGTGGTCGAGGACAACGGCGTCACCGCCTTCCACGACAAGGAGTTCATCGCGGCGGACGCGTTCGCCGGAAGCCCCAACCGGGACAACGTCTACGTCACGTGGACCGTTTTCCAGTCCGACAAGCTCGGCAACTTCTCGCAGTCGCCGATCTACGGCTCCATGTCGACGGACCACGCGGTCACCTGGTCGGCGCCCGAGCAGATCAGCGGGGCCAATCCCGCCGTCTGCAACTTCGGGGACACCTTCGACAAGAAGCTGAACCCCAACAGCTGCAACTTCGACCAGGGCTCCGACCCGGTCGTGATGCCGAACGGCGACCTCGTGGTGGTCTTCAACAACACCAACACGCCCACCGTCGACGCGCAGCAGCTCGCGGTGCACTGCTCGCCGAGCGGCAGCTCGACGGCCGGTACCGCGCACTTCAACTGCCGCGCCCCGAGCAAGGTCGGCGACGAGGTCATCACCGGCGAGCCCTTCTGCGACTTCGGCCGCGGGCCGGAGCAGTGCGTGCCGGGGGCGTTCATCCGCACCAACGGCTTCCCGCGGGTCGCGCTCGGCAAGAGCGGGAAGCTCTATACCGTCTGGCAGGACGGCCGCTCGGGTGAGCTGGACATCCAGATGGCGACGTCGAGCGACGGCGGCGCGACCTGGTCGTCGACCCGGCAGGTCAACCCGGACACCGGCCTCGACCACTACATGCCCGCGGTGGACGTGGGCCAGGCGAACGGCCAGGACCGGGTCGCGGTGAGCTACTACCGGAACGAGCGCGTCCCGAACGAGGGGACGGTTCCGCCCGACGGCTTCACCCCCGGCCGCGACCCCGGCACCGGCGCGCTGAACGCCGACTACGTGCTGGCCGGCGCGCAGGACCTGACGAAGCCCTTCGCCTTCACCGTGCTGTCGCCGGTGTTCGGCGCCCCCAACAACCCGGCGCAGGTCGGCTTCAACGGCGACTACAGCGGCATCGTGGTCTCCGGCGGCATCACCGCCCACCCGATCTGGTCGGACACCCGCAACCACGATCCGTTCCTCGCGGGCAGCCCCAACGAGGAGGACGTGTTCACCGACGGGGTGTCCGTGCCCAAGGGCCCGGGCACACCCTCCACCGGGGTGCTCGGCCAGTCGTAGCGGCCCGGCCCTCCGGATCGAAACGGCGCGAGGGAGCCGCTCCGGCGGCTCCCTCCGTCAATCGAGGTGGAGGGCGACCCAGGTGAACGGCTGGGCGGCCCCGCCCGGGGTGATGTGCAGCTCGCGCCGGCTCTCCAGCAGCGAGGCGCCGGGCCCGAACGCGGCGAGCAGGCGCTCGGCGTCGTAGCGCTCGACGGCGAGCCCGGAGCAGCGCGGCGGCCCGTCGGCGGCGAACGTCGCCACCACCGCGACTCCGCCGGGCCGCACGGCCGCCCGGACCACCTCCACGTAGCGCACCCGGTCGTGCGGGTCGATCAGGAAGTGGAAGAGCGCGCGGTCGTGCCAGACGTCGTGGATCCGGTCCGGCGTCCACACGAGGACGTCGGCGGCGACGAAGGTGACCCGAGGGGCGCCGGGGCCCAGCCGCGCACGGACGCGCTCGAGCGCGATCGCCGACACGTCGAGCACGGTCACATGGGCCGCCCCGGCGGCGAGGAGGCCGTCCACGAGGTGCGACGACCCGGCTCCGGCGTCGACGATCGACCGGCCGTCGATCGGCCCGGAGGCGGCGATCATGGCGAGCGAGGTGTCCGGCCGGGGCTGGTACCAGCTCACCCCGCTGGGATCGCGGCGCTCGTGGACGTCCTCCCAGTGAAGCCGTCGCCCGTCCTCGGGGGCCGTCGCGACCGGCAGCCCCGCCGCCTTCCAAGCGACGAACCCGCCGACCATGTCCGTGGCGTTCGTGGCGCCGATCCCTTGGAGGGCGGCGGCCGCGAGGCTCGACTGGTAGCCCTCGGCGCACATCAGGATCAGCGGCCCGCTCAGCCCCGTGAGGGCCGGGTCGCGATGCTCGCACGCGGGGTCGGCGCGCCATTCGAGGACGTTCCGCGGCACGAAGTGGGCTCCGGGGACAAGGCCGCCCTCGGCACGCTGGGCCTCCGACCGGATGTCGACGATCAGGCCGCCCTCGCGCGCCGCGGCGAGCGATTCCCGCGGCCCGAGCCGTCGGAGGCCGCTCCTCGCCTCGCGGAGGAGATCTTCGATCGTCCTGCCCGCCCCACTGCTCTTCATGCTGCCCGTGCCGCCGACTCTAGTGCGAAACGGCCCGCGCGGGCGAGGGGGCGGCGCACGTGCGCCTCCGCCGAGCCGCTCCGCGCTCGGGCGCAGCCACAACCGCGAGCCCCGCGCCAAGAACGGCGTCCAGGCGGCGGACCTCGTTCGTCGAGCGGCTCTCTACCGTCAACCGGGCACGGGCGGATCGTACGCCGGCACCCGGGCCGCGTCCACGGCCATCGCCCGGCCTGGAACGACCGACCCCGGACCGCCAAGATCCGACATGAGCGAGATGCGCGTGGCGACCCTCTACGACGTGCACGGGAACCTGCCCGCCCTGGAGGCCGTGCTGCGGGAGATCCCGGACGACGCGGCAATCGTCGCCGGCGGCGACGTCTGCCTCGGAGGATCGCACCCGTCGGAGACGCTCGAGCGCCTGCGGGGCCTCGGGGACCGGGTGCTCTGGCTGCGCGGCAACGCCGACCGCGAGCTGACGCCTGGTGAGGAGGGGATTGCCCCGGCGGACGTGGTCGAGGCAACCCGGGCGGCGCTCTCGCCCGAGCAGATCGCGTTCCTCCACGCGCTCCCCTCGACGGTCCGGGTCGGCGAGGTCCTCTTCTGCCACGCGACCCCCCGCAACGACGTCGACGTCTTCACGGAGCGGACGCCCGAGGCACGGCTCGCCGGCATCTTCGCCGACACGGGCGCCGAGGTCGTCGTCTGCGGTCACACGCACATGCAGTTCGAGCGGACGATCGCGGGGAAGCGCGTGATCAACTCAGGCAGCGTGGGCATGCCGTTCGAGGACGCGCCGGGCGCCTACTGGACGCTCGACCTGGTCCACCGCCGCACCGAGTACGAGGGCGCAGAGCAGCCGAGGATGGGGCGCGAGGAGGCGACCTCCCGGTTCGAAGGCCTCGCCGTCGGCGCCTGAGCGCCAGGCCGGCGCTGCACGCGCCGGCCTCAGCGGAAGGCTCGCCCCCGCGGTCTCAGATCTGCTCGCCGCGCATGAGCGCAGCGAACCGCTGCAGGTAGAACGGCCATCCCTGGTCCCCGCCGACGCCCGCGCGCACGCCCTCCCAGCCCTCGCCGTGGCGCTCGAGGTTGCGGTGCTCGAGCTCGACGCGGGTCCGGTCGGGAGCCTCGCGGATGAAGCGCACCTCGACCTCGCTGGCCTTCGCCGGATCGGGCTCGAGGCGCCACTGCGGGCTGATGTCCCAGCTGAACACGACCCGCTCGGGAGGCTCGTAGGCGAGGATCCGAGCCCAGCGGCACTCGGTGCCGTCGACGCCGCGGTCGTAGAGGAACCCGCCCACTCGCGGCTCGAACACCGTCTCGGCGATCTCGGCCTCGAGCAGGGTGTGGTCGCGTGGCTTGAAGCTCCCGAAGTCCTCCGTGAAGACACGGAAGGCGCGTTCGATCGACGCCTCGACGACGATCGACACCCGGACGGACGTCGCTGTGGCCTGCGTGTTCATTCAGCCTCCTCTCGCGGTTGCTCCACTGCGGTCTTGTAGGCCGCCAGCGCCCTGCTCCAGAAGCGGTCGAGGTCGGCGCGCAGCGCCTGGAGGCCCTGCGGGTCGAGCCGGTAGATCCGTTGCTTGCCCGCGCGGCTGTCGAGCACCAGCCCCGCGTCCCTGAGGACCTTGAGGTGCTGCGAGACTGCCGGCCTGCTGACCGGGAGCTCGCCCGCCAGCTCGCCGACCGCACGCGGGCCGTCGGCGAGGAGCTCGAAGATCGCCCGCCTGGTCGGATCGCCGAGCGCCGTCCACCCGTTGATTCGGTAAGTTTCCACTTACGCGTGAGGTTACGCGTACGCGAAGCAGGGTGTCAACGGGGGCGTCCGCGGCGCGGGGCCGTGGACGCTGGCAGGATCGGCGCCTGGCCACGCTCGAGATCGACACTCCGCACGGCCTGGCACGGGTGCATCTCCACCCGGTGGACGGGCCGCGGGCCGGCCTTGTCCTGGGACACGGCGCCGGTGGCGGCGTCACGGCCCCTGACATCGGCGCGGCGACGAAGGCGGCGACGGCCGTGGGCGTGAGCGTCGCGCTGGTCGAGCAGCCCTACCGGGTCGCCGGCCGGCGGTCGCCGGCCCCGGCGGCGCACCTCGACGGCGCCTGGATCGCGGTCGTCGAGCGGTTTCGCGCCGAGGCGCTCGCCGGCCTGCCGCTCGTCACCGGCGGGCGGTCGATGGGCGCCCGCGTCGCGTGCCGCACCGCCGCCGCCACCGGAGCGGTGGCCGTGCTCTGCCTGGCGTTCCCGCTCGAGCCACCGCCGCGGGCGGGGAAGGAGCCCCAGAGCCGTCTCGCCGAGCTCGACGCCGTCGCGGTGCCCACGCTGGTCGTGCAGGGTGACCGCGACCGGTTCGGCATGCCGCCTCCCGGGCCCGCACGGGAGGGGGCGACCGTGGCCGGCGACCACGCGCTCAAGGCGGACCTTCCGGCTGTGACCGCCGCCGTCAGGGACTGGCTGGCACGGGTGGTCCTCGGGGCCGGGCCGGCCGCCGAAGGCCGGGTCAGCCCGCGGCCTCGAGCAGCCAGTGGCGGGCGATCACGCGCTCGCAGTTGAGCTCACCCGCTGCGGGCTTGCCAACCGGCACGAGCGCGCACCGTATGGGCGCTCCATTTCCTCCCTGCTCAGAAGCAGGTTTTCCGCCCACGGGAACGGGTACGGCGGGAGCTTCGCAAAGGAGGTCGGCAATGACAACTGTTCGACACGAGACCCTTCCGCCGCAGGAGCGCGTCCAGCCGGTCGGCACGGCCGGGACCACGGGCTCACGATGGGGCGACCCTCGCTACCAGGCGTTCTGGATCCTGCGCCTGGCCTTCGCGGCCCTCCCGCTCGTGATGGGGATCGACAAGTTCTTCAACGGGCTCACCACCTGGCCGCAGTACCTGGCCGACTGGATCGACAACATCGTCCCGGGCACCGCCGAGCAGCTCATGCACGTCGTCGGCGGCGTCGAGATCGCAGCAGGGCTGCTCGTGCTCCTGAAGCCGCGGTGGGCGGCATACATCGTGGCCGCATGGCTCGCAGGCATCGCGATCAACCTGTTCAGCTACGGCGAGTGGTACGACATCGCGGTCCGCGACATCGGGCTCATGCTCGGCGCCCTCGCGCTCGCGCGTCTCGCGGCCGTCTACGACGTGCCACTGCGCCGCCGGGTGCAGTAGCGACGGGCTCGCGAGCCCGTCCGATCAAGCGGTCGGAGGGCCGCCCTCCTCGAGATCCTCGCGCACGTCGATCTCACCGGAGAGGTCGAGAAGGTCGACCAGGCGGCCCACCGGCCCCTCGCGGGAGGCCAGGCAGACCAGCGACTCGCCGCGGGCGCGCCGCGCGCGGTCGGCCAGGAGGATGCAGCGAAGCCCGCTCGAGTCGATGAACGCGAGCCCCCGGAGGTCGAGGACGACCGCCGTCCCGTCAGCCCCCGCCAGGTCGAGCGCCTCCTCGACCTCCGGCACGCCGAGGAGGTCCAGCTCGCCGTCGAGGCGGACGAGCGGCATCCCCCCGCTCGACGACCTCGTGATCAGCAGCTCGGCCAGCGTCCTTCCCCGGGAGGGTCGCCGGGGCCCTGAGGTCGACGCCCGCCGGCCGGCGGGCCGTATGCGATGGCGGGACCCAGATTCGAACTGGGGACACCACGATTTTCAGTCGTGTGCTCTACCAACTGAGCTATCCCGCCGGAGCAGCCTCGGAACGGTAGGGCCGAGGGGGCAGGCACGCAAGCCAGGCTATCATCGGCCGATGGGCTGGACCCTGCGAGCGGTGGCGGCGGTCACCGCCGCCGGCGCCCTCCTGGGCGCCGGGTCCGCCGAGGCCGCCATCCGCCTCACGCCGCGCGGCACGTTCATCTTCACGCCCGGAACCCGCGCGAAGGTCTGGGCCGTGGTGCCCGGGCGCATCTACCGCTTCTCCGTCGACTACGAGGTCGGCGGAGCACGGCGCATCGCGACTGAGCACGTCTTCGGCATTACGCGGACGACCACGCGCGAGCGCCTCGCGGTGTTCGCGCGCTCCTTCCGGGCGGCCCCGCCGGGCGTCTTCAATGAGGCTCAGACGTTCCAGGTGCCGTCCAGCTGGCAGCCGGGCGTCTACCGGTTCAGCTGGGCGCTCACGGCGCGGGCGCCCGGCCAGCCGCCGGTGACGACGCGCGGGGCGCGCTCCTTCCTGGTCGTGCCGAAGCCCGCCCGCTGAGGGCGGGACCGGCGCCTGCTGCGATACTGCCTCAGAGCGCAATGACCAGCAGGGGCCACATCCTGGTCGTCGACGACGAGCGGTCGATCCGGCGGCTCCTGCGGATGTACCTGGTCGATGCCGGCTACACGGTGGCCGAGGCGTCCGACGGGGAGTCGGCGCTCGGCGAGGTCCGCTCCGGCGGCATCGACCTCGTGCTGCTCGACCTGATGCTGCCCGGGATGGACGGCATCGAGGTCTGCCGCCGCCTCAGGGAGGCCAGGCCGACGGTGCCGGTGATCATGCTGACGGCGCGCGACGACGAGGCGAGCCGGGTCAGCGGGCTCGAGTTCGGCGCCGACGACTACGTCGTCAAGCCGTTCGCCCCACGGGAGCTGGTCGCGCGCGTCCGTGCCGTGCTCCGCCGCACCCAGGCCGAGCCGGAGCAGGGGGCCCTCGTCACAGCGGGCCGCGTCGCGCTGGAGCCGGGCAGCCGCACCTGCACCCTCGACGGCGTCGAGGTGGACCTGACCCGGCTCGAGTTCGACCTGCTCGCGGAGCTCGCCGCCCACCCGCGGACCGTCTACACGCGCGAGCGGCTGCTGGAGAAGGTCTGGGGCCACCAGACGCCGGTGGGCGGCAAGACGGTGGACGTCCACGTCGCCAACGTCCGCCGGAAGCTCAACGGATGGGGCGGCATCGTCGCGGTGCGCGGGGTCGGGTACAAGCTCGACCCGGAGGCCGCCTGATGCGCCGGCTCCTGCGGCGACTGCGGCCGCAGAGCTACCGCACGCGCGTCGCGATCGCGCTGGTGGTTGCGCTCGCGGTGGTCACCCTCGGCATCCAGGGGGCGATCCAAGGTCTCGTCAACGCGCAGGTCCGGGACGACGCGCAACACACCCTGCAGCAGCAGGCGCAGGCGATCGCGGACCAGGTGGCCGGGGCGACCCCCGTCGACCGGGGCACGGTCGCCGCCGACGCCGCGCAGATCCTGCCCGGCACGCGCATGCTCGTGCTCGACGACGACCACGGGCTCGTCTACTTCGACGTCGGCAAGCAGCTCTCGGCGGAGGCCACCGCCCGCTCCGGGCCGATCCGCGTGAGTCTCCAGCGGCGCCCGCCCCAGACGGCCGGATGGATCATCCCCACGCTGATCTCGGCTGGGCTCGTGCTCACGGCGGCGCTCGTCTGGCTGCTCTCCAGCCGGCTCGCACGCCGCCTCCGTCGGCAGGCCGCAGATCTCGCGAGCTCGGCTGAGGCGGTGGCGGCCGGGGACCTGACCGCGCGCGCCGAGGTCACGGACGACGAGCTGGGCCGCGCCGCGCAAGCCTTCAACCGCATGGCCGAGCAGCTGGAGGAGGCGGAGCTCCGCCAGCGGCGCTTCCTCGCGGACGTCGCGCACGAGCTCCGCACGCCCGTCACGGTGATCGACGGCTTCGCCGCCGCGCTCGACGACGGCATCGCCAACACACCGGCGGAGCGGGCGGAGGCTGCGGCCTTCATCCGCCAGGAGGCCGCCCGCCTGCGGGATCTGATCGCGGACCTGCGCGAGCTGACGTGGCTCGACCTCGGCCCCGAGACCGCCAGCGAGCGGATCGACCTGGCGGCGATCGCGCGCGCGTCGCTGACCCGTCTGGCGCCGGCGGCGGCCGACGCCGGCGTGCGGCTCTCGGCGCCGGCCGAGCCGTGCGAGGCCCTCGGCGACGCCGAGCACGTCGGGACGATTCTCGCGAACCTGCTCGCGAACGCCATCCGCCACACGCCGTCCGGCGGCCGCGTCGACGTGAGCGCCGGTCGGGACAGCGACAGCGCATGGCTCCGCGTGGCCGACACCGGCAAGGGCATCGCGCCCGAGCACCTCCCCCACGTCTTCGACCGCCTCTACCGGGCCGACCCCTCCCGCAGGCGCGACGACGGCGGCGGCTCCGGCCTGGGGCTCGCCATCGTCCACCGGCTCGCCGAGCTCATGGGGGGCTCGATGGAGGTGGAGAGCGTTCTGGGGGAGGGCGCCGCGTTCACGCTGCGCCTGCCGGCGCCGCCTCCACGTGCGGACGCGCCGCCGGAGCCGGTCGCCGTCGGGGACCCGGCGTGATCCGCGCCGGCCTCGTCGCCGCGCTCGCGCTCGCGAGCGCGCTCCCGGCCGCCGCGGCGACCCAGCCGAGGCTCGCGATCACGTCGTTCCGGCTGGTCGGCCCGGGCGGGGCCACCGTGGCGCCGCCGGTCGTGCGCGGCAGCCACCCCGAGTACCGGATCGAGTACCGGATCGCCGGGGCCCGCGCGCTGCGCGTCACCCGCCGCCTGCAGCTGGTCTCGCCCGAGGGCATCCTGCTCGACGCAAGCGCGCGCTCGGCGGCGCGCCAGGCACCCGGCAGCTATTTCACGCTCGGCACGATCCGCGTCGGCCGGGCCGATCCCCCCGGCGTGTACGTCCTCCGCTACCACATCACGGTCCGGGAGCCCGGCGGGGGCCGGGTCACCCGTGGCCGCCGGATGTTCGTCCGCTTCACCTGACGAGGTGGAGGACCGCCGCCTGCTCGACCGGCGCGCCGGCGAGATCGACCGTGAGGTGCGCTTCGTCGCCGACGAGTTCCGAGCCGGGCTCGAGGCCGTCGCGCAGATCGACCGCCCGGCTGTGGCGGTGTTCGGCTCGGCGCGAATCCCGAGTGGCCCGGAGTACGACATGGCCCGCAGGACCGGCCGCCTGCTCGCGGAGACCGGCTTCGCGGTGGTGACCGGCGGCGGCCCCGGCCTCATGGAGGCCGCCAACCGGGGCTGTCGCGAGGCCGGCGGGCTCTCGGTCGGCTTCAACATCGACCTGCCGCACGAGCAGGGCTCGAACGCCTACCTCGACATCTCGTACACCTTCGAGCACTTCTTCGCGCGCAAGACGATGTTCGTCAAGGCGGCCGAGGGGTTCATCGTCTTCCCCGGCGGTTTCGGCACCATGGACGAGCTGTTCGACTCGCTCACGCTCATCCAGAACCGGAAGATCGACCACTTCCCCGTCGCGCTCGTCGGGCCGGAGCACTGGGGGCCGCTGATGGGGTGGGTTGCCGAGCGACTGCTCGGCGGCGGTCTCATCTCGCCGGTCGACCTCGAGCTCCTGTCGGTGGTGGACCAGCCGGAGGACGCGGTCGGGCACGTGGTCGCGTGCTTCCGCCACGAGTGCGCCCACGAGCTCGGCGCGATCCGGGCGCTCGGCTAGCCGTGGAGGGGAACGGCGCGCTCGACCTCGTGACGGTCGTCGACGGCGGCCGCGCGGCGACCGACGTGGCGGCGGACGTCGCCGCCCTCGTCGACGGGGCCCGGCGCACCCTGGACGCGGCCATCTACGACTTCCACCCGCGGCAGCCGGGCGGGGCCGTCATCGCGCGGGCGCTCGAGGCCGCAGCCGCCCGTGGCGTCGCCGTACGGGTCGCGTTCAACCTCGACCACGTCGGGTCGTCGGCGGCCGCCCCCGACCAGTCACGTCCCCAGATGGGCGACCGCGACGCGATCGACGGCCTGGCCGTGCCCACCCGGGCCATCGCCGGGCAGGGCTGCCTCATGCACCACAAGTACGTCGTCGTCGACGGCGAGCGCGTGACGACCGGCTCGGTCAACTGGACCGACGACGCGCTCTCGCGCGAGGAGAACGTGATGCTCACGCTCGACTCCCCGGCGCTCGCGGCCGCGTACGCCGCGAACTTCGCCGCGCTCTGGGACGGGCACCGCGTAGAGGGGACCGGTGGGGGCGGCGTTCCGGTGACGGTCGGCGGCGTGCGGGTCACCCCCTACTTCTCGCCGCGCGGCGACTCGCTCGCCCACGTCGTCGCCGCCCACGCCGGCGAGGCGCGGCGGCGCCTTCGCATCCTCTCGCCGGTCATGACCTCCGGCCCGGTGCTCGGCACGGTCGCCGAGCCGGCCGGCCGGCACGGCTTCGACCTCGCCGGCGCGTTCGATCGCACGCAGATGAACGAGGTGCGCGGCCAGTGGCGCGGCGTGCCGGCCAACCGCTGGAAGATCGGGGCGTGGGAGGGCATCGCAGCGCGCCTCTCCGGCAAGCGCTCGACCCCCTACCGGCCCGGGTCCGTGCACGACTACATGCACGCGAAGGTGGTGGTCGCCGACGACGTGGCGCTCGTCGGCAGCTACAACCTCTCGCGCGGGGGACTCGAGAACGCGGAGAATCTCCTCGTCATCGAGGACCGCGGCCTCGCCGACCGCCTCGCCGCCTTCAGCGAGGAGGTCGCCGAGCGCTACCGCGACGGGCCCGCGCTGCCGTCCGCGGCGGCGTAAAGACTCCGCTCCGTCAGCGTTCGACGTCCGGAGGTGCGGGGATGAGCTGGTGGGGCGACTTCAAGGCCTGGATCCAGAAGGGCAACCTGCTCGAGGTCGCCGTCGCGCTGGTCATCGCCCTGGCGTTCACGGCCCTGGTGAAGGCCTTCATCACGGACCTGATCACCCCGTTGATCGCGGCGATCTTCGGCAAGCCGGACTTCAGCCAGCTGACGTTCACGATCAACGACTCGACGTTCAAGTACGGCGACTTCATCAACGTCCTCGTCTACTTCATCCTCGTCGCCTTCGTGCTGTTCTGGGTGATGCGGATCTCGAAGAAGCTCATGCGCGACAAGCCGGCCGAGCCGCCCGAGTACGCCGTCGAGGCGCTCGACGTGGCCGCGCTCAACCGCCGCGCCGAGGACGGCTGGACGATCGTCGGCGCCTCCGACGGTCAGGTGCTCCTCGAGAAGAGCTAGCCGCCCGCGGGCTCGTCCGGCTCGTCGCCGTGGCCGCGCCGGCCGCGGCGGCGCTGGCTCGCGCGCACGCCCCCGATGATGAGCAGGCCCATCACCAGGTACGGGATCCCGAAGAGCAGGCGCCGGTCGTCGAGGAAGATCAGGAAGGCCAGGCCCCCCAGCGCGAAGATGGCGCCGATCGCGTAGCTGAAGATGAGGCCGGTGGTGCTGCTCATACGCCTCCGTAGTGTTCCTCGATCGCCCGGATCACCGGCTCGATGAGGTCGTCCCAGGACGCGGCGTCGTCCTTCGTGACGCTGACGAAGTTGGACGCGAGGAAGACGTTGGTGATGTGCCCGAGCGCGAAGATCCTGGCGCCGAGCGGCGAGTCGGCCGGGTCCGAGCCCTCGCGGAACGTCTCGCTGCGGCGCTCGGTGGCCTGGCGGTCGAGCGAGAACTTGAGCGCGTTGGGATTGGGCGTCGGCTCCGGCGTGACGTAGACCACTGCTTCCTCCGGTGCGTGGGAACAGGGGGATTATGTCCCGCGTCGAACATGCCGATGGAGAGGCATAGGGCCCGATTGGGGGCCCCATTCAGCAGGAGGATCGCCGATGGCGATTCCCAACGACCCCATCACGCGGCGCACCGCTCCGGCTCGGACGGTGGCCCCGCAGGCGCCGGACCTCTGCTCCTGGTGCCTCGGAGGGGGCAGCATCCTGGAACCGCTCGACGGCGATCGCCCGCACGAGTACCTCCCGGTGGTCTGCCCGGGCTGCAGGGGCACCGGCCGCGTCTCGCGCTAGCGGCGGCCAGACAGCGACCGGCCTCGGGCCTCAGTAGGGCGCGGCCAGCGCGCCCCCTTGGCGCGCGAGCGTGAGGCGCATCAGCGTCGCGTGCGTCCCCTCGGAGCCGGCGTCGTCGCCGTCCGGCATCAGCTCTGCGTATGCGCCGTCGGACCGCATCTCCCATGCGTTCCGCCGGTCGGCCAGGCACACCGCGAGGATCTCCCAGAGACGTGCGCGGTGCCGGCGCTCGCGGATCGGGACGATGGCCTCGACCCGCTCCGACAGGTTCCGGTGCATCCAGTCGGCCGACCCGATCAGGAACTCGCCCTCGAGCGGGTCGTCGGCGCCGGCGGCGAAGTGGAAGATGCGCGAGTGCTCGAGGAAGCGCCCGATGATCGAGCGGATGCGGACGTTCTCCGTCAGGCCCGGGACCCCCGGGGGCAGGACGCAGAGGCCCCTCACGACCAGGTCGACCGGGACACCGGCCTGGGAGGCGCGCGAGAGCAGGGCGCACATCTCCGGATCCTCGAGCTGGTTCATCTTGCAGACGATCCGCGCGGGCCGGCCGGAGGCCTGGTGCTCGATCTCGCGCTCGATGAGCTCGACGAAGCGCGACCGCATGTTGACCGGCGCGACGAGGAGGGTCTCGAACGTCGGCGTCCGCGAGCGGCCGGTGAGGAGATGGAAGAGCGTGACGACGTCGCGCGTGATCGCGAGGTCGTCGGTCAGCAATCCGATGTCCTCGTACAGGCGTGCCGTGCGCGTGTGGTAGTTGCCGGTCGCGACGTGGGCGTAGCAGCGCATCCCGCTCTGCTCGCGGCGGACGACCAGCGCGGTCTTGCTGTGGGTCTTGAGGCCGGCGACGCCGTAGACGACGTGCGCCCCGACCTTGTCGAGCTCGCGCGCCCAGTGCAGGTTGCGCTCCTCGTCGAAGCGGGCGTTGAGCTCGATCGCGCATGCGACCTGCTTGCCCGCCTCGGCGGCGCGGATGAGTGAGCGCACGAACGGGGTGTCGTCGCCCACCCGGTAGACCGTCATCTTGATCGAGACGGTGAGGGGGTCGTCGGCGGCCTCGCGGATGAAGCGCTCGACGCTCGCGTCGAAGCTCTCGTACGGATGGTGCAGCAGGATGTCGCCCGCCCGGATGGCGGCGAAGATGTCGCCCTCGTCCCCGCTCAGCGCCGCCGGGGCCACCGGCGTCCAGGGCGGGTCGCGAAGCTCGGGGATGGGGAGCGCCGCGATCTCGAACAGGGTCGTGTAGTCCACGAGCTCCGGCATCTCGTAGATGTCCTCGGGCGCCAGCTCGAACCGGTCCTGCAGCTCCGCGACGATCAGCGGATCCGCCTCCGGCTGGACCTCGAGGCGCACCACCGGCTCGAAGCGGCGCTGGCGCAGCTCCCGCTCGACCAGCGCGCGCTTGTCGACGCCGTCGTCGTCGAGCTCGACCTCGGCGTCGCGGCACACCCGGATCAGGGTGGCGCTCTCGATCCCCATCCCCGGGAAGAGCTTCGGCGCGTTGGCGACGATGAGCTGGTCGAGGCCGATGAAGACGCGCTCCCCCGCCGGCACGCCCACGCGGACGCGGATCCACTGCGGCAGCTCCCGCGGCACCTTGACCCGCGCGAGCACGGCCGTGCCGGACGGCGGGTCGACGAGCCGGAAGGCCCATGACGTCGAGAGGTTCGAGATGTAGGGGAACGGATGGGCGGCGTCGAGGCTCAGCGGGGTGAGCACGGGCGAGACGTCCGAGTCGAAGTAGGCGCCCGCGTGCTCGCGCTGCTCGTCCGTGAGGTCCGTCCAGCAGGCCAGGCGGATGCCGTGACGAGC
>DATFWK010000071.1:0-3443 GCA_035259345.1 Miltoncostaeaceae bacterium
GGTGCTGGGCCGGCCGGCGAGCTGCTCCACGACGTCCCGGGCCTCCGCCTCCGCCACCCACCGGAAGTCGTCATCGGTGAACGGGTAATCCATGCTTGCGAACATGAGGTCCTGCCAGACCATCACCCCGAGCTCGTCGCACAGCTCGTGGAAGGCGTCCTGCTCGTAGGGACCGAAGCCGGACAGGCGGAGCATGTTCATGCCGGCGGCCCGGACGGTCTCGATGGCCGCCCGCAGCTCCGCCCTCGAGGGCGTCAGGCCGACGATGTCGAGTGGCATCCACAGGGCCCCCCGGGCGAACACCGGGACGCCATTGACGTGGACGGACAGGCCGTCGCGGTCGATGTCGTGATCCGGCGTGGGGCCCGGGGCCAGCGTGCGGAAGCCGACCCGCCCCAGGTCGATCGTCGTCGGCCCCTCGTCCTCGCCGAGCAGGATCCGGACGTCGTGGAGGGCGGGCTCTCCGTGCGTGTGGGGCCACCAGCGGCGGACGGCCGGCACCCGCAGCCGGCCCTCCGCGATGAGCCCACCGGCGGTCCCGTCGGCGGCCTCGACGATGCCGATCGCCGCGCGGTGGCGACCCGACGGGCCGTCCAGCTCCAGGGTCGCCCGCCCGGTCGGCGCCCCGCCGAGGTTCCGGAGGCGGAGGCGCACGGACAGGATCCCTTCGTCACCGTCGAGGCGAGGGCGGAGCGTCGCTCCGAGCACGGCGACCCGCCGCCGGCGCTCGAGCCGCACCGGGCGCCACGGTCCGACCGCGACGGGACCGGGCGAGAACCCCGGGATCCGGCCGAGCAGCATCGTTCGGAACCAGCGCAGGTTGTTGTCCGGCACGAGCCGGGTCCGCCAGCGCGCCCGCGGCCGGCGCTGTGTGCCTAGGAGCGGGGCGAGCGCGCGACAGCGGATCGCGAGCTCGTTCGCGCCCCGCAGGAGCGCCCCGACATCGAGCGCGTGGCGCGCGAACATCGAGTCGCCCTGGAGCAGCAGCTGTCCGTTCAGCCAGACCTCGGCCACGGTCGCGATGCCGTCGAGGTGGAGCACGACCTCCTCGTCGGTCGCGGCTGGGGCGGCCTCGAACGTCGTCCGGAACCACCAGTCCTGGCTGTCCAGCGGGCCGGCCTCGCGACCCGCCTCGCGCAGGAGGCCGGCCGCCGTGCCGGGGACGCGGGCCGGGAGCCAGTCGAGGTCGTCGATCGCCTCCGGCGAGGGCCGTCGATCGGGCTCGGCCCAGGCGGCCTGCCAGCCCTGCTCGAGAGGGCGCTGTTCATACCCATCGACGTGGGTGCGCGCAGGGGTCAGGCCGGCCGGCATGGTGTCAGCGTACGGCGTCGCGCAGCGAGCTCATCGCCTCGGTCCATGCGTCGCCCAGCGCACCCATGGCATCCGTGGGATCGAAGGGCCGGCGTCGGGCCAGCTTGAAGCCGAGCAGCTTGCAGCCCTCGACGATCCGGGCCATCGCCGCGGTCGCCGGGGCGCCCTCGTCGCCGAGCAGCCAATCCACGTGGGAAGCGAGGAGCTCGAAGCCGGCCCCGGCCATCCGGAACGTGGCGAACGTGAACGCGTGGTACAGCGCGTCGTCACCGGCGAGGAGGGCGGGCAGGTCGGCCGCCAGCCGCGCGCCGAACCGCTCGAACGGGTTGCCGGCGACCACCCGGTCGAGGTGGCCGCGGAGGATCCCCCGGGCCGCCGCGCGCAGCGCATCGCCGCGCAGCGTGGGGCCGGCATCGAACCGGATGAGCTCCGTGTACGGCGGCAGCACATCGTCGGACCAGCCCGGCCCCAGGCGGAAGGCGCCCCGGAAGTCGTGGTCGGCCAGCTCGTACAGCGACGTGTTGTGGAAATATCGGAACCGCTGCCCGGCCAGGTCGATCGCCTCGGCGATCACGCCGGTCTTGACGTGGCCCCGTCCGTAGGTCGTGGCGGCCGTGTCGGGCAGGTACCAGGCATCGAGCTCGATGGTCATCGTCCGCCCGAGCGCGATGAGCTCGGCGATCTGGTCCGGGATCGGGCGATACGGCTGCGTCTCGTGGATGTCCATCCCGTACAGCAGCTCGAGGTCGACCGCGAGCGGCTTGAAGAACACCCACTGGTCGTTCTCGAAGTCCATCCGGACGAACGATCCGAACGCCGCGAGCGGCTCGTCCCCGCGCGCGTGGAGCAGCTCGATGACGATGTCCGTGAAGCAGTCCGTCTCGATGTACGTCCGCTCGCCTGCGTGGAGCGGATGCGGGCGGTACGTCGCCGGGTCGTGGCCGAACAGGCTGACCAGGCCGGTCGGCACGGCGTTCACGGCCAGAGCTCCGCCAGCACCTCGTCGGGCCAGGCGTTCAGGTCGAGTCCGTTGGCCCGGAACATGGCCAGCGTGATCCGCTCTACGCCGAACCCGAGGCACCCGGTATGGGCGATCCCACCGCCCTGCAGGCCGATCCCGTACAGGAGCGTGAAGTGATCGAGGTGGTAGTTGAACGAGGCGATCGCGGTGGGCTCCGGGCCGCCGATCTGGGCGACCAGCTCGAACTTCAGCTCCTGGGCGCGCTGGTTGGCGGCGAGCATCCGGCCCGCCCGCCCGAAGAACGGATCGGCCGCGACCTCCGACTCGGGGCGGATCCCGAGACGGCGGAAGAGCTCGATCGTGCGCTGCTGCCAGGCGTCGCGCCAGGCGGCGACGGTGTCGGGCGCGCCGATCCGCACGAGCTCGTGCATGTGGAAGATCTGCATCCGGGCCGGGTCGCCCGACGGCTCGTTGCGGAACACCCACGACGCGCCGGTGTCGACCGTCACGCCGTCCGCCGGCAGCGGCCCGCGCTTGGCGATCTCGGGGTACACCGGGTAGCAGGCGGCCGGCAGGACGACGAGGTCGGTCATCGACTGGAACCGGCTCCAGTCCTCGTGGCGGCCCGCGACGGCTTCCTGCTCCGCGGCCTCGGCCTCGGACCCATCGAACGAGAAGACCGTGCCGAGCAGGTGCGGGAACGATCCCAGGTAACCGTTGGTCTCGAGCTGCTGGCGGGGCAGGAGCGGCGGGAAGCGCATGGGCTCGGCGCCGTCGGCTGCGCCCGCTCGGGACAGCGCGGCGCAGAACCCCAGCCGGGCCCGCTCGAAGTCGGGTCCCTGGCCGTAGACGCCGGGCAGGACCGTCTCGACGAGGAGGCCGTGGTCGATGAGGGCGGCGAGGAACGCCGCCTGCTCAGCGGTCGCCGCCCGGAACTGGGTCATCAGACGTCCTTGGCGATCAGCAGCAGGCTGGCGTTCGTCTGGTGGATCCGGTCGTTGGCCACCATGAGGCTGGCCGACATCGTGTCCCGCAGGTGGCGTCCGACGCTGAACGGCGTGTCGTTCTTGTAGCCGACGATCCCGCACACCGCCATCGCCCCCTGGCAGACCCTCGGCGCCTGCTCGGACGCCGCGATCTTGAGGTTGTTGAAGCGCAGGATCATGGCCAT
>DATFWK010000072.1:0-5537 GCA_035259345.1 Miltoncostaeaceae bacterium
GACCGCGTAACCGGTGAGGAACGGGAGGCGCTCGAGCAGCGCCCGGCGGCCGGCCGCCTCGCCCGAGAGCGGCTGCGCGAAGGCGGCGAGGTCCGGGAAGAAGCGGCTGAGCAGCGGCCGGGCGGCGATCTCGGTCACGCGGCCGCCGTCGTCCTCGGAGCCCCCGAGCGGCCGTCGGTACGCGGCCTTCACGTACTGGATCTCCGGCACGGTGAGCAGGGGGCCGAGCAGGCCGGGCACGAAGTCCGGGTCGAAGTCCTCGACGTCGGCGTCGAGCCAGGCCACCAGGTCGCCGGTCGTCGCCGCGAGGCTCTTCCACATCGCCTCGCCCTTCCCGCGCCCGGGGCCGGCTTCGGGCAGGAGGTCGGCCTCCAGGACGACCGTCGCCCCCGCGTCGCGCGCCGCGGCGGCGGTGCCGTCCGAGCTGCCGCCGTCGACGACGACCAGCTCGTCCACGAGCCCGCCCGGCCCCATCCATCGCTCGCGGACGGCGGCGCAGATCGGGCCGATCGTGTTAGCAACCTCGAGCGCCGGGAGCACCACCGACACCCTCATGCCGGCCGCCGCCCGGGTCGCCCGCAGGCGCTCCGGGTCGATGCCCGCGCCCGCGAAGGTGCGCGATTGCAGCCACTCCTCGCGGGTCACGGCGGCGAGTCTACCCGCGACCGCCTCACGGAACGCGTACAGAACCCTTGCCCGCGCCTCACCCGCCGCCGTCGGAGCGGTGGCTACGATCGGCGCCTCGCAGCGGTCCATGGGAGTGGGCATGAGGGGCAGGTTGATCGGCATCGCCGTCGCGACGGCCCTGGCGCTGGGATCGTCGGCGGCCGCTGCGATGGGCGCGATCTCGCTCAATCCGCTCCCGACGCGGCCTACGGCCGGCCTCGACGCCGTGCGGACGGCGGACCTCAACCGGGACGGGCGCCCCGACATCGTCGGCAGCGGCTTCGGCGCCTGGGTGTACCTCAACCTCCCGGGTGGCCTCTCGCCCGGCGACGGGTTCGGCGGCGGGGGCGGCGGCTCCCGGCCGGCGATCGCCGACCTGAACGGGGACGGCCTCATGGACGTCGCGCTCGCCGGCCAGGACGGGGCGTCGCTGCTCCTCGGCGACGGCGCGGGCCACCTGAGGCCCGATCCGCTGGTCCAGCTCCCGCCGGCCTCCGCCGTCGCGGCGGGCGGCATGAACGGCGACGGCAGGACGGACCTGGTCCTCGCCGACGGCCGGGGCGTCGACGTCTTCCTCGGGAACGCCGCGGGCGGGCTCGACCCGGCGCCGGGAGGCGGCGCCACGATCCCCGGCGGCGCCCGGCAGGTGGAGCTCGCCGACCTCAACCTCGACGGCCGGCTCGACGTCGTGCTGATCCGCCCGGACGGCGCCGGAAGCTCCCAGGCCGAGGCCCGGCTGGGCGACGGGACGGGCGGCTTCAGCGCCCCTCACGGCATTCCCACCGGGCCGGGGCCGGTGGACGTCGCAATCGGTGACATGAACGGCGACGGGATCCCCGACGTCGTGAGCGCAAACGGGTTCGAGCCCGTCGTGGCGACCGTGGCGCTCGGCGACGGGCACGGCGACTTCGCGTCGCGGCCCCCGGTCGCCATCCCGGGGCCGCACGGCGGCGCGGGAACGGTGGCCGTGGGCGACATCGACCGGGACGGACGCCTCGACGTGGCGTATGCGCTCCGGAACGCCGGGAACGGCGACCTGGCGGTGCTGCGGAACGACGGCGCGGGAGGCCTCTCCCCGGCCGGCTTCTGTGCGATCCGCGACGGCTCGCCGGGGAGGATCGCCACGGCGGACCTCGACGGCGACGGGCGCGCGGACATCGTCCTGCCGGTGGGGCCGCTGGGCTCCGTCCTCGAGGTCCTGCGCTCGAGCCCGGTCCCGCCCGAGCAGGGTTTCGACCTCTGTGGCTCACCGCTGCAGCCGCCGTTCGCCACGCCGTTCGCCGCGGCCGCGGCGGCGGCGCCGAAGCCGGCCCGCATATCGGTCGCCCGCGTCGTCCACGCCCGTCGCGGCCGGCGCGTCGCGCTCCGGGTCACCGCGAACCGGACGCTGGCCCTGCGCGGCGTGCTCTGGCGGGGGCGGACAGCGATCACGACCGTCCGGGCGACGATCCGCCGGGGCCCCAACCGTCTCGTCGTCAAGCAAGCGCTGCGGCATGGCACCTATCGCCTGGTGCTGACCGCGCGCGCGCCCGACGGTGTCACCGCGCCGGCCAACGCCGTCTCGCTCGTGGTCCGCTGACCGCCGGCCGGCGCGAACAGGGCTGCTGCTAGGTTCCCCGCCCGTGGCCTCGGAGCTCAAGGGACTGGTGCTCTCCGGCGGCGCGGGCACCCGCCTGCGCCCGATCACCCACACCAGCGCCAAGCAGCTGGTCCCGGTCGCGAACAAGCCGGTGCTCTTCTACGGCCTCGAGGCCCTGCGCGAGGCGGGCATCACCGACGTCGGGATCATCGTCGGCGACACGCGCGACGAGATCGAGGCGGCCGTCGGCGACGGGTCGCGGTTCGGCCTCGCCGTCACGTTCATCCCCCAGTCGGCGCCGCTCGGCCTCGCCCACGCGGTGCTGACGGCGGAGGAGTTCCTGGGCGACTCGCCCTTCGTCATGTACCTGGGCGACAACCTGCTGCGCGACGGCATCTCCGGGCTCGTGGGCGAGTTCCGGGCCAGCACCTGCGACGCGATGATCCTGCTCCAGCACGTGCCGGAGCCCCAGCACTACGGGGTCGCCGAGCTCGACGACGGGCGCGTGGTGCGCCTGGTGGAGAAGCCGAAGGAGCCGAAGAGCGACCTCGCGCTGGTCGGCGTCTACATGTTCACGCCCGCCATCCTCGAATCGGCCAAGGCGATCGAGCCCTCCTGGCGGAACGAGCTCGAGATCACGGACGCCATCCAGCACATGGTGGACCGGGGCCTCAGGGTCGAGCCGCACGTCGTGACGGGCTGGTGGAAGGACACCGGCCAGCTCGAGGACATGCTCGAGGCGAACCGGCTGGTGCTGGACGTGATCGGGCACCGGGTCGAGGGCGAGGTGGTCGAGAGCACGATCGAGGGCCGCGTCGTGATCGAGCCGGGCGCGCGCCTCGTGCGCTCCGCCGTCCGCGGGCCCGCGATCATCGGGGACGGCGCGGTGATCGAGGACTCGTACATCGGCCCGTACACGGCGATCTCGGCCGGCTGCACGGTGCGCCGCGCCGAGGTCGAGCACAGCATCCTGCTCGAGGGCAGCCGGGTCGAGGACCTCGACGCCCGGGTGGAGAGCAGCCTCGTCGGCCGGCACGCCCAGATCACGCGGAGCGGGGCGATGCCGCGTGCCTACCGCTTCCTGGTCGGCGACGCGTCGGTCATCGGGCTCATCTGACCGCGATGCGCGTGATCGAGACGAGCCTCCCCGGCCTCGCCGTCGTCGAGCCCCACGTCCACGGCGACGAGCGCGGCTTCTTCCTCGAGTCCTTCCGCGCCGACCGCCTCGCCGACGCGGGCATCCGCGACGAGTGGGTGCAGGACAACCACGCCCGCTCCGCGCGCGGGGTGCTCCGCGGCATGCACTTCGCGCTGCCCCCCGGCCAGGCGAAGCTCGTGCGCTGCGTCCGCGGGGCGATCCTGGACGTCTGCGTCGACATCCGCGTCGGGTCGCCGACGTTCGGCCGCTGGGAGGCCGTGAGGCTGGACGACGAGGCGCTCCGCGAGCTCTACGTCCCGGTCGGCTTCGCGCACGGGTACGTCGTGCTCTCCGACGTGGCGGACGTCTGCTACCGATGCTCGAGCTACTACGACCCGGCGCTCGAGCGGGAGATCTCTGCGCACGACCCGGATCTCGCCATCGACTGGCCGGACATGACACTGGTGCTCTCGGAGCGCGACCGCGCCGCGCCGTGCCTCGGTGAGGTCGCGGCCGGCCTTCCCTTCCGCTACGGCGGGGCGTGAGGTGCGGGTGCTCGTGACGGGCGCGCTCGGGATGCTCGGCCGCGACCTGGTGCCGCTCCTCGAGCCCGACCATGCGGTCACGGCCGTGGACCTCGAGGTCGACGTCACGGACCCAGGCGCGGTGGACGCCTGCGTGGACGCGGCCGCCCCCGACGCCGTCTTCCATCTGGCCGCGTGGACGGACGTGGACGGGGCCGAGGCCGAGGAGGAGCGCGCCACCGCGGTCAACGGCGCGGGCACCGGCAACGTCGCGCGGGCCGCGGCCCGCCACGGCGCCGCGCTGGTCTACGTCTCGACGGACTACGTCTTCGACGGCCGGAAGCCCGGCGCGTACGTCGAGGACGACCCGCCGTCCCCGCTCGGAGCCTACGGCCGCACCAAGCTTGCGGGTGAGCAAGCAGCACTCACGGCCCACCCGGCGGGCACGCGCATCGCGCGCACCGCCTGGCTGTACGGGCGCCACGGGCGCAACTTCGTGGACACCATGCGGCGTCTGGGCGCCGAGCGGGACGAGGTCGCGGTCGTGGACGACCAGCTCGGTTCCCCGACGTGGACGTGCGACCTGGCCCCGGCGCTGATCGCGCTCGTGGACCGGCCGCCGGGCGTCTACCACACGGCCGGCGCCGGCTCGGTCACCTGGGCCGGCTTCGCCGAGGCGATCTTCGCCGCCTCGGGCCTGCGCTGCGACGTGCGCCCGATCTCGACGGAGGAGCTCGGCCGCCCCGCGCCCCGGCCGGCCCGCTCGGTGCTCGGGGTCACCGACGAGCGGACGCCCCGCCTGCGCCCCTGGCGCGAGGCGCTCGACGACTACCTGGAGAGCAGCGCATGAGGATCCTGGTCACCGGCGGCTGCGGGTTCATCGGCTCCGCGTTCGTCCACATGGCCCTCGACCGCGGCGCCGAGGTCGTGAACCTCGACAAGCTCACCTACGCCGGCAACCCGGCCAACGTCGCGGACGTCGCCGACCACCCCGCCTACACGTTCGTCCACGCCGACATCGCCGACGCCGCTGCGGTGGCCGGCGCCGTCGCCGGCTGCGACGCGGTCGTGAACTTCGCCGCAGAGAGCCACGTGGACCGCAGCATCCTCGAGCCGGACGGCTTCATCCGCACCGACGTGCTCGGCACCGCGACCCTGCTCCAGGCCGCCCGCGAGGAGGGTGTCGGTCGCTTCGTGCAGGTGTCCACGGACGAGGTGTACGGCTCGATCGAGGCCGGGGCCTTCCGCGAGACCGACCCGCTCCGTCCCTCGAGCCCCTACTCGGCGAGCAAGGCCGGCGGCGACCTCCAGGTGCTGGCCTGGCATCACACGTTCGGGCTCGACGTGGTCATCACGCGCGGCTCGAACACGTTCGGGCCGCGCCAGTACCCCGAGAAGCTGATCCCGCTCTTCGTCACCAACGCCCTGGACGGCCTCGAGCTGCCGGTCTACGGCGACGGCATGCAGGTCCGTGACTGGATCTACGTCGACGACCATTGCTCGGGGATCTGGGCCGCCATGGAGCGCGGCTCGGCCGGCGAGGCCTACAACGTCGGCGGGGGCAACGAGCGCCCGAACATCGAGATCACCCGCCGCGTGCTCGCCCTCACCGGCCGCGACGAGTCGCTCG
>DATFWK010000073.1:0-2144 GCA_035259345.1 Miltoncostaeaceae bacterium
CAGCACCAGGCCGGCGAACGCCTTCCAGCTCCGGGTCGTCTTCATCGCGCGACGTGAGCGTCCGGAGGTTCGATGAGGCGACTGGCAAGTCCGAGTCGTTCATCGACCTGTGGGACACGGCCGCCCCCACCGAGCGTCGCCGTCGACTCACCGGCGAGTGGGCGCGGCTCGGGGGCCTCGCGCTCACGCCCGATGGCCGCTCGCTGGTCTCCGGCAGCGAGGACGGCACGGGAATGGTCTGGGACGTCTCGGACCTTCCGGGTCGCCCGTGAGAGGCTATCCGGCAAGGCTGTGAGTGCCTCGATCCGGGGAGCCGTCCCACTCACGGCTGTCTGGGCGGCGCTTGCGAGCTCCCTGAGCCACGAGGACGGTCTGTCCCCGATCCTGTTCCCGGTCAAGGCTCGCGAATGGCCACCAGGCTTCCCCGGTCAAGGGTCCTGGTCGCATCGGTCGAATCGGCCTCGGCTGCCCGGGATCGCTCCATCAGGACGGAATCGCCGAACTCGTGCGCGCGGTAGCCGCGCCCCATCAGTTCGGTGTCCACGCGCCGGAGCGTCGCGTCATCGACGAACGCGCGCAGCAACTCGTGGTGGCTGGCGCCCGGCTCGTGGACGCCGGTGAGGACCGCGTCGACGACCCGCAGAGCGGTCGCCGGGCCGATCCGCAGCGTCGCCATCCCCTCGCCCGCCCGCAGCCGCCCGCCTAAGGCGGCGCTCTCGAGGGCGCGAACCACCGTCGTCCCGACCGCGACGATCCGCCCGCGGCGCTCCCTCACCCGCCCGACCGCGCCGGCGGTGGCGGGCGGGATGCGGTAAGGTTCGTCGAACGGCAGGCGGCGGTCCAGTTCCCCGTCGCCCGTCGAGGAGAGGCCGGCCGCATGCGTGACGGTGGCGAACGCGACGCCCTGGGCGCGCATCGCCGCCAGGGCCCCCCAGTCCAACGCGAAGCCGGCCGAGGGGGCCTCAAACGCGGCCGGCGGCCCGGCGACCGCCGTCCACACGTCCCACAGCGCCAACGGCTCGGGCACGTGCGCGTACTGGATCGGCCGGCCGTGCCGCGCCAGACCGGCCCACACCCCGTCCGCCGAGCCGTCGAACCGCAACGCGAGCAGGCGCGGGTGGCCCAGCCGACACTCGACGGTCGCCCGGAGCGGCCCCAGCTCGATCCGGTCGCCGGCCTCCAGGGGGGGTGGCGGCGGTCGGTCTTCCGTGCGCAGATGATAGTCGCCCTCGCCGAACACGACGGCGGAAAACCGGCAAACCCCTTCCGGGGAGAGCGAGTCGCGGCCGGCGAGCCGCACCTCGATGGTCCGGCCGCTGGGCACATGCCGCCCCGTCAAGCTGGCGGGCAAGGTGGCGGCGTCGTTGGCGACCACGAGGTCGCCGGGGCGCAAGAAGTCGACCAGCGCGGCCCGGCGGGCGTGGACGATCTCCCCGCGGGCATCGACCACCAGGAGCCGGGATGACGGCGATCGCCGGCCGGGTCGGTCGGCGGCGATCACGACACGCCTCCGGTCACGGCCCTGCGGGGGAGCGCGGCGGCGATGGCACCGGCCAACTCCCGGGCCGCGTCTTCCGGCCGCTTGAGCGCGTCGCGGTCCGCGTCGGGCACGGCGGCCGCGTGCAACGGCGTGTCCATGTCGCCGGGGTCGATCGCGAGGAACCGCACGCCGTCCGCGGCCAGCTCGGCGTCCCAGGTCGCGCCGAGGTGCCGCAGCGCCGCCTTGCTGGCGCCGTAGGCGCCCCACCGGGGGTAGGCGTTGACGGCCGCGTCGCTGGAGACGTTCAGCACGACCGCGCCACGGCCCTCGCGGGCGGACGCGGCCAGCGCGCCGAGGACCGCCTTGGTCAACCGGAACGGCCCGAGCAGGTTCGTGGCCAGGGC
Organism: Miltoncostaeaceae bacterium; assembly: GCA_035259345.1. Taxonomy (GTDB): domain Bacteria; phylum Actinomycetota; class Thermoleophilia; order Miltoncostaeales; family Miltoncostaeaceae; genus DATFWK01. The sequence continues at coordinate 1,885 of DATFWK010000073.1, forward strand.
GCGCTCCAGGGCTTCGCAGTCGGTGTCGCCGAGCAACGCCAGCGGCGTCGGGCCGAGGTCCGAGGCGTTGTTCACCAGCACATCGAGGCCGCCGAGTGCGCCGACGACCTGGACGGCGCCCGGGTGGATGTCCTCCTTCAAGGAGACGTCCCCGACGACCCCGTGGACGCCGGCGAGGTCGCGAGCCACCCGCTCGACGCGGTCCCGCGTCCGGGCGACGAAGGCCACCCGCGCGCCGCGGCCGTGCAGCTCCCGGACGA
>DATFWK010000074.1:0-5176 GCA_035259345.1 Miltoncostaeaceae bacterium
CCAGAAGGGCGGCGTTGGGAAGACAACGACCTCGGTGAACCTGGCGGCCTGCCTGGCCGCGACGGGCGAGCGCGTCCTGCTCGTGGACGTCGATCCGCAGGCCAACGCGACGAGCGGCCTCGGCGTCGGCGGCGCGGATCCCGACATGGCCGGCGTGGTGCTGGACGGCGTGCCGCTGGACGAGGCGGTGGTGCCGACCGGCGTCGAGGGCCTCGACCTGGTCCCGAGCTCGCCGGACCTCGCCGGGGCCGCTGTCGAGCTGCCGGGACGGGAGGGGCGCGAGCTGGTGCTCGCGCGGGCGCTCGCGCCGACAGCCGCCCGCTACCGGTTCGTGTTCCTGGACTGCCCGCCCTCGCTCGACCTGCTCACGGTCAACGCCCTGGTCGCGGCGGACCGGCTGATCGTCCCGGTGCAGTGCGAGTACTACGCGCTCGAGGGCCTCTCGCGGCTCATGGAGACCGTGGCCGCCGTGCGGGCGACCCGGAACCCGCGGCTGCGGGTGGCGGGCATGCTGATGACCATGCACGACCCGCGCACGCGCGTGAGCGGCGAGGTGATCTCCGAGGTCCGCCGCCACTTCGCGGACCTGGCCTTCAGCACGGTCATCCCCCGCAACGTCCGCCTGGCCGAGGCGCCGTCGCACGGGCTCCCGGTGATCCGCTACGACCCCGCCTCGTCCGGCGCCAACGCCTACGTGGCGGCGGCACGGGAGGTGGCCCAGCGTGGCTGAGCAAGCCGCACGGCGGGGGCTGGGCCGCGGGCTCTCGGCGCTGCTGGGCGACCCCGCGGCGGCCGGCGGCCTCGTCGAGCTCGAGCTCGAGGCGATCTCCCCGAACCCGCGCCAGCCGCGGACACGGGTGGACGAGGGGGCGCTCGCGGCCCTGGCCGACTCCATCCGCGTGAGCGGGCTCGTGCAGCCGGTGGTGGTGCGCCCGGCCGGGGGCGGCCGCTATGAGCTGATCGCGGGGGAGCGGCGCTGGAGGGCAGCCCGCATGGCCGGCCTGGAGCGCATGCCGGCGCTCGTGCGCGAGGCCGAGGACCGCGAGCGGCTCGAGCTCGCGCTGGTCGAGAACATGGTGCGCGAGGACCTCAACCCGATCGAGGTCGCCCGCGCGGTGGCGACGCTCGTCGAGGACTTCGGCCAGACGCACGAGGAGGTCGGCGCGCGGCTCGGCCGCAGCCGGCCTGCGATCAGCAACCTGCTCCGGCTGCTCGAGCTGCCCGACCCCGTGCAGGACCTGGTCGTCGAGGGGCTCCTCGCCGAGGGCCACGCGCGCGCGGTGCTGATGGCCGACGGCGCGCGGGCCCGCCGGCGCCTGGCCGAGCGGGCCGTGGCCGAGGGCCTCTCGGTGCGTCAGGTCGAGGCGATCGCCCGGCGTGCCCGCCGGTCGGCCCGCCCACCGGACGACGAGCCGCCGCCGATCCTCGACGAGGCGGCCGAGGCCTTCACCGCCGCCTTCGAGGTGCCCGTCCGCGCCCGGGCCGCCGGCGCGGGGGTCGCCGTCGAGCTCAGGTTCCCGAGCGAGGAGGCGCTGGCGGGGGCCATCAGAAGGCTCCGCGAGCGGTGACCAGTGGGCGATCGTGGACTCGAACCACGGACCTCATCCTTATCAGGGATGCGCTCTAACCGCCTGAGCTAATCGCCCCGAAGCGGCCCGAAAAGGTAGCGCACGCGCCCACCCCGGACAACCGCCGGGACCCCTCGCCAGAGGGTGGCGGCCTCGTGCCCCGACAGGGCTACAATGGCCCCCAGGGATCAGCGCCGGGCCCCCTGGGAAAGCGAGCTTGCACATGCAAGAGATGGTCATCTACGGGGTGAGCTTCGACATGGTGGGCAAGCAGCCCATCGTGCTGCTGAAGACGGCGACCGGCAACAAGTTCCTGCCCATCTGGATCGGGCACGCGGAGGCCGCGGCGATCCTGATGAAGCTCCAGGGGGCCGAGACGCCCCGGCCGATGACCCACGACCTCCTCACCGAGATGCTCGGCGAGCTGAAGACCGAGGTCGCCCGCATCACGGTCACCGAGTTGCGCGACAACACGTTCTTCGCGCTGATCACGCTCCGCCAGGCGGCCGGCGAGATCGAGATCGACTCGCGCCCGAGCGACGCGATCGCCATCGCGGTGCGCGCCAACGCGCCGATCTTCGCCGCCGACAAGGTGATCGAGGAGAGCGCGATCGAGTTCGAGCAGGAGCCCGAGCGGATGGAGTCCGAGGACGTCGTGGAGAAGTTCAAGGCGTTCCTCGACACTGTGACGCCGGAGGACTTCGCCCGCTGACGAGCCCGGCCCGGGTGGGTCGCGGGCCCTGGCTCTCCCCGCAGGCCCGGTGATCCGGACGCCCCCGGCGAACGTAGATCTCGGGGCGATGGCACGTCGACGGCACCGCGAGGAGCTGGCGCGGCTGGCCGACGAGGACCTCCTGGTCCTCGCCGACCGCGACCAGGCGGCATTCGAGGCGCTGTACGACCGCCACGTCCGGGTCGCCTACTCGCTGGCGATCCGGCTGCTCGGCGACCGCCAGGCCGCCGAGGACCTGGTTCAGGAGGCATTTCTGGCGGTGTGGCGCGGATCGACCAAGTACTCGCAGGCCCGCGGCAGCGTGCGGACCTGGCTGCTCTCGATCGTCCACCACCGGGCCATCGACCGACTCCGGCAGTCGTCCGCCATGGACCGGCGCCAGGGGGCGCTCGAGGAGGAGGCCCGGGCGCAGCGTGCACAGGACACGGCCGACACGGCCATCGGGCGCGTCGAGGCCCAGGCGGTGCGCTCCGCGCTGGCCGGCGTGCCGTCCGACCAGCTCGAGGTGATCCGGCTCGCCTACTACGGCGGGCTCACCCAGCAAGAGATCGCCGAACAGCTTTCGCTGCCGCTCGGGACGGTCAAGAGCCGCATGCGCCTGGGGCTCGAGCGGATGCGCCGGAACCTGGGCGGCGGCGAGGTGGCGACGGCGTGAGCGGCCACGACGAGATCCGGGAGCTGCTCGCGCCGGTGGCGCTGGGCGCCGCGACGCCGGAGGAGGAGCAGACGGTCGAGGCGCACGTCCGCCGCTGCGACGCCTGCGCCGGCGAGCTTGCCGAGCTTCGGGCCGCCGTGGGCGAGCTGGCGGTCGAGGTGCCGCAGGTCGAGCCGCCGCCCGAGCTGCGCCGGCGTGTCATGGACGCGGTGCGCGCGGAGATCGACGCCAGGCCCGCGCCGCTCCGCCCTGCCAGGCGCGGCGCTTTCGGCTGGCTCAGGCCCTGGCCGGTGGTCGCGGCGCTCGCCGTCGCGGTGGCTGCGCTCATCGGCTGGAACGTCGCGCTGCAGCGTGGGAACGGCGGCGAGGGACGGGTCGTGGCGGTCGCCTCGCCCGCGGGCGCGAGCGGCACCGTGCGGTTCCTCGACGACGGCGGGGCGGTCGTGCGGGTGCGGAACCTCCCGGCGCTCGGGCCCGGCCGCGGCTACGAGCTCTGGACGATCCGCGGGGGGAAGCCGCGGTCGGAGGGCTTCGCGAGCCTCGGCCCCGGCGGCGAGGTGGTGGTGAGCGCCGCCGATCTCGCCGGCGCCAGCGCCATGGCGATCACCCCGGAGCCGCTCGGCAACGTCCGGGCGCCGACCGGCGCCCAGGTGGTCGTGATCCCGCTCTGAGCGAGCCATCGACGTGAGGCTGCGGTACGCTTCCCAGGTGCGGGCCGCGTCGGCGGCCGTGTCCGGAGGCTTCTGTGTTCGACCTCTCAGCGGTGCAGATCCTGATGGTGCTGGTGATCGCGCTGCTCGTGTTCGGGCCCAAGCGGCTGCCGGACCTGGCGCGGAAGCTGGGCGAGGGTGTCCATGAGCTCAAGGGGGCCATGACCTCCGCGGCCGGTGATCTCGGCGACGAGCTGCGCCGGGCCCACCCGGACGCGCCGCCCGAGCCGCCGCCTCCGGCCCCGGCCGCTCCGACCGACTCCGTCGCCCCGGCCGCCCCGGCCGCTGCGACGGCAGCCGCTGCGACCGCTGCGCCCGCTCCGCCTCCGCCGCCGGGCGCGGACGACGACATCCTCGACGGCGTCGTCCTCAGCGGCTCGAACGGGCCGCCCCCGCCGGCGCCGGGCCCGTAGTGGCCCTCCGGCCGCGGATCGGCGTCCGGCGCGTCGGGCCGGACGAGCAGCTTACCGTCGTCGAGCACCTCGACGAGCTCCGCCGGCGCATCATCATCTCCGCGCTGGCCCTGTGCCTCGCGTTCATCGCGATGTACGTGATCCACGACCAGCTGATCGAGCTGCTCATGCGGCCGTTGCCGGCCCGCTACCAGGACCAGAAGCTCCTGACGCTGAGCCCGACAGAGCCGCTCATGCTCGTGCTGAAGGTCTGCTTCTGGTCGTCGATCCTGATCGCCCTGCCGGTCTGGCTGTACCAGCTCTACGCCTTCACCGTGCCGGCGGTCGGCAACCAGTCGCGGCGGCGCACGCTCACCATCGTGGGCGGCGTGTCGTCGCTCTTCCTCGCCGGGGTGGCGTTCGGCTTCTTCGTCGTCCTGCCGGTCGCGCTGCGGTTCCTCCTGAACTACGCGGACAACGTCTTCACGAACGACCTGCGCGCCGGCGAGTACTTCGGCTTCGCGACGAGCATGCTGCTCGCGTCGGGGCTCTTGTTCGAGCTGCCCATCGCGATGCTGGTGCTCGCCCGTCTGGGCCTCGTCAGCGCGGCTCAGTTCCGCCACCAGTGGCGGCTCGCGATCGTCGTGATCGCCGTCATCGCGGCCCTCCTGCCCGGTGGCGACCCCTTCAGCATGCTGCTGCTGATGGCCCCGCAGATCGCGCTGTACGCGCTCGGCATCTGGCTCGCGGCCATGTTCGGCCAGCCACCGCCCTGGCGACGGGAGGCCTGGGTGGCCGAGGCGGACGCCGGCGGCGGATAGCGCGCCGGCCCCGGGCGCTTGAGCGCCGCGCCGGGGCGGCCGATGAGAGGAATGGCCGCGCGACCGCGGCCGCCCACGACCGCCACGGATCGGACGGATGCGAAACCTCTCGCTCTGGCAGAAGCTCCTCGTAACGGCCGTCGCCGTCGCGGCGCCGCTCGCCGCTGCCGCCGCGGTGTCGGACGAGCGCCAGCGCGGCGCGATCGGAGCGGCGCTGGCCCTCGCGCTGATCGTGCTGCTCTGGCTCGGGCGCCGGATCACCCGGCCGCTCGGCGAGCTCGCGCGGGCGGCTGAGGC
>DATFWK010000075.1:0-6548 GCA_035259345.1 Miltoncostaeaceae bacterium
GAGGGCCATGCCGCGCTCGCCGAGCGCCCCGAGCCGGGCGTCCTCGCCGAGCTCCGGGCTCCACCAGCGCAGCGCCCGCTCGGCGTGGACCAGCGCGGCCCGCGCGTCCTCGCGCCGGCGGGCGGCCCCTGCCGCCCGGACCGAGAGCTCGACAACCGCCGCGCCGTCGGCGGCGCGGAGGGCCGCGGGCACCAGCTCGGCCGGCGTGCGGCCACGGGCGCGCCCGGCGGCGAGCGCCGCGGCGGAGCGCCGGCGGCGGTCGCCGGGCCGGAGCGACGCGAGGAGGGCGGCCGCCACGATCCGCTCGGCGAAGCGCAGGCGCGGCGGCCCGGGCGGGGGCAGCTCCTCGAGCACCCCGCGCATCACGAGCTCGTCCAGCCCGTCGGCGGCCTCCGTCTCGTCCATCCCCGCGAGCCCGGCGACCTCGTCGGGCATGAAGACCGGCGTCAGCAGGGCCGCGGTGCGGGCGAGCTCCAGCTCGCGCGTCCCGAGCCCGTCGATCCAGAGCGCGGCGGCCGCGAGCGCCTCGTCGGAGAGTGCGATCGGCTCGTCGAGCGTGCCCCGCAGCCGCGCCGCCTCGGCCAGGCCGATCACGAGCCCGGGCCGCCCGGCGGCCAGCTCCAGGACCTCCTCGGCGCTCACGTCGTCGATGCCGGGGGCGGCGACGAATGCGAGCTCGCGGGCGCCTGCCCCCTCGAGCGGCGCGATCTCGATCGCCGGCACGCCGCCGCCCGAGGCCGCCGCGCACGCGATGGCGAGCGCCCGGCCCCCGGCGAGGCGGCCGGCCACCGCCGCGACCTCGTCCAGCTCGCCGTCGACGTCGCCGAGCAGGATGACCAGGGCGTGGAGGCGGGTCGCGCGGTCGGGGTCCTGGGGAAGGCCGGCGGCGTCGAGCCCGGCCCGCAGGCGGTGCCAGGGCCCGCCGGCGCCACGCTCCGCGGGCACCAGCACGGCCCCGTCCATGATCAGCCGCTCGGCGACCTCGTGCGCGAGGCGCGTGCGGCCGCTCCTCGGCGGGCCCGCCACGAGGAGGGCCCCCGGGCGCTGCGCCACCAGCCGTTCGGCCGCCACGAGCTCCGCGTCGCGCCCCACGAACGGTAGAGGCGAACGGGCCGCGAGGGTGCGCGCCTGCTGCAGGTCCATGTCCGACAACCGGGGCTCCTCGGTCGTCCGTGCCGCGGTGAGCCACTGTAGCGTACCCGCGGGACGGCCCGGCGGGGGCGCCCCCGTGGGAAGGCGGGCGCACGATGCGGGTGATGATCATCAGCGACATGGAGGGCGTCGCCGGCATCGTGAAGTTCGGCCAGGTGAGCGCCGGGGAGGCGCTCTACGAGGAGGGCCGGCGCCTCTACACCGAGGAGATCAACGCGGCCGTCCGCGGCGCGCGGGCCGCCGGCGCGACCGAGGTGGTCGTGATGGACTGCCACGGGGCCGGACGTGACTACACGTTCAACTCGCTCCTTCCGGAGCTGCTGGACCCGGGCTGCGAGTGGGTCGTCCAGCGCGACTGGACCGAGTACACGGGCGCGCTGGAGGACGGCTGCGACGGCGCGCTGTTCGTGGGCATGCACGCGATGGCGGGCACGGCGCTCGGGGTCCTCAACCACACGGTCTCCGGAAGGACGTGGCATTCGCTGCGCTTCAACGGGGTCGAGGTGGGGGAGACGGGCATCAACGCGGCCCTCTGCGGCACCTGGGGCTGCCCGGTGCTCATGGTGAGCGGCGACCGCGTGACCTGCGCGGAGGCGCGCGCGCTGCTCGGCGACGGCCTGGTCACCGTCGAGGTCAAGGAGGGGCTCGGCCGCTACAGCGCACGGATGATTACGCCGGCCCGCGCCCGCGAGCTCATCGAGGAGGGGGCCCGCCGGGCGCTGGCCGACCGGACGGCGGTGGCCCCATACGACCCGGGCCGCCCGTGCACGATCGAGGTGGACTTCCACCAGTCCGACGAGGCCGAGCGCTACCGCCACCGCCTCGGCGTCGAGGTCGTTGGCCCGCGGCGGATCGCAGCCACGGCCGAGGACTGGTGGACGGCCTGGCGGGCGTTCTTCTTCTGAGGCCTCGCCTCCGGATCAGGCCGCGTGGCGGCCCAGGAAGTCGAGCGTGACGCTGTTGAACTCGGCGGCGTTCTCATGGAGCCCCGCGTGGGAGCAGTCCTCGAAGATCGCGAGCTCCGCCCCCTTGATGCCCGACATGAGGGGATCGGCGAACCGGAGCGAGGTCACCTGGTCGTGGCGGCCGTAGGTGAGGAGCGTCGGGGCGCGGATGTCCCCGAGCACACCCGAGGCGTCGTGGGCCAGCACCGCGTCGCACTGGCTGAGGAAGGCGTCCAGCGGCTGCTCCGGGCGGCTGCGGATGAATCCCTCGATCGTGTCGATGAACTCCGTGTTGGCGTAGGTCTCCGGGGTGAAGCACCACGGCAGGACCGACTCGATCACGCCCTCCGGCACTGATCCGCGCGCCTGGGCGATGGTCCGCCAGGTCTCGAGTGCCGCGCGCAGGAAGGCGTCAGTCCGGTGCCAGCCGCTGTGCAGGCTGAGCGAGACGACGCGCTCCGGGTGGCGGGCGGCGATCCAGAGGCCGATGGCCGCACCGAGCGACATCCCGGCGACGTGCGCCCGCTCGAGTCCCAAAGCGTCCATCAGCCCGACGACGTCCTCGGCGCACTGCTCCGTCGAGTACGGCCCGGCTGGCTTGTCGGTCAGGCCGGAGCCGCGCAGGTCCATCGAGATGCACCGGTATCGCGGGGCGTAGTCGCCGTACTGGAATGCCCAGGAGGCGTTGTCGGCCGACGTGTAGTGCATCAGCACCAGCGGCTCGCCCTCGCCCTGCTCCTCGTAGTTCATCGAGATGTCGCCCACCTGGACCTGCGGCATCGTGGCCTCCTTCGTCGTCGATCTGCCCGGGGCCTCCGACCCTCGCGCCACCCGCCGCGCGCGTCAACTGCACGCGGCGTCGCGACGTCGTCGCGCCGTGGACCGGCCGAGGCAGTGATGGCCGAGCCGTGCCAGGATGGATCGCGTGACCGGGTCGGCAGAAGCGCTCCGCTGGGACATGACCGTGCCGTTCCCGGGGCCGGAGGCGCCGGAGCTCGAGGCCGCCCTCGCGGAGTGCTCCCGCTCGATGGACGGGGTGGCAGCCGCCCTCGACGCGGGGGCCAACGGCGCGGGCCCGGTCGCTGCGGTGGAGGGCCTGGTCGAGGCGATCAACGAGTCGGAGCGGCGGCTCCAGGTCGTCCGGGGCTACCTCTACGCGGTCATCTCGGCCGACTCGAGGGATGCCGCCGCCCAGGCGCGGTTCGCCCAGCTCCGTGACATCGGCGTGCGGGCGGCCCAGCTGCGCGCCAGGGCCGTCGCGTACGTCGAGGACGTGGATCTCGCGGCCGTCCTCGCCCGGTCGGAGCTCGCGGGCGAGCACGCCTTCGTGCTGCGCGAGATGCAGGAGGAGGCCCGCCACCGGATGCCGCTGGGCGAGGAGGAGCTGGCGGCGGAGCTCGTGCGCTCGGGCTCGAGCGCCTGGGAGCGTCTCCACCGCGACGTCTCGTCCCAGCTCTCCGCCCAGCCGGACGGCGGGCCGGACCTGCCGATGAGCCGGGTCCGGGGACTCGCCTCCGCCCCGGACCGCGCCGTGCGGTCCCGCGCATACCAGGCCGAGCTCGCGGAGTGGGAGCGGAGCGCCGTGCCGTTCGCGCTCGCCCTCAACGCGATCAAGGGCGAGGCGCTGGCGCTCTCGCGCCGGCGGGGATGGCGCGCGCCGCTCGACGAGGCGCTCTTCCGCGCGCGCATCGACCGGCCGACGCTCGACGCCATGCACGGCGCAGCCCGCGCGGCGTTCCCGGCCCTACGCCGCTACCTGACGGCCAAGGCGCGCCTCGTCGGCGTCCCGGCCCTCGCCTGGTACGACCTCGCGGCCCCGCTGCCGCTCGCCTCGCGCCCCGGAGAGGGCTGGACGTACGAGGCGGCGATGGACTTCATCACCGACCGGTTCGCGACCTACTCGGAGCGCCTCGCCGGCGTCGCGCGCCGCGCCCGGGCCGAGCGGTGGATCGACGTCGAGCCGCGCCGGGGCAAGAGCGACGGCGGGTTCTGCGTGCGCCTCGTCGGCGACGTCTCACGCATCCTGGTCAACTTCGAGCCGTCCTTCACCTCGGTGGAGACGCTCGCCCACGAGCTCGGCCACGCCTACCACAACGCGGTCACAGCGGAGCTGCCGCCGCTCCGCAGGCGCGTCCCGCTGACGATGGCCGAGACGGCCAGCATGCTCTGCGAGACGATCGTCGGGCGCGGCGCCCTCGAGGCCGCCGCGGACGACGACGAGCGCCTCGAGCTGCTCGACGCCGGCCTGCGCCGCTCGGCGGTGGTCCCGATGGAGACGATCTCGCGCTTCGACTTCGAGGCGGAGCTGTTCGCGCTGCGCGCGCACGGCGAGCTCTCAGTCCCCGAGCTCTGCGAGCTGATGCGATCCGCCCAGGCCGCCTGCTACGGCGAGGGCGTCGACCCCGAGCTCCTGCACCCCTATCTCTGGGCGGTCAAGCCGCACTTCTACGGGCGGGCCTTCTACAACTTCCCGTACCTCTTCGGCGAGCTCTTCGGCCGCGGCCTCCACGCGCGCTACCTGGCGGACCCCGAGGCGTTCACGGCCGCCTACGACGACCTGCTCGCGGCGACGGGGGAGACCGCGGTCGCGGACCTGACCGCGCGCTTCGGCATCGACGTCCGCACGCCGGCCTTCTGGGAGGCCGGCCTCGCGGAGATCGTCGCCGAGGTCGACCGGTTCGTGACGCTGGCCGAGGCTCGCTCGGGCGCCTGAGTCGGATCAGGCGTCCTCGGGCTGGCCGACCAAGCCGCGCTCGAGGGCGACGCGCGTCGCCTGCGCACGCGTCCGGACCCCGAGCTTGACGAAGATGTTCGAGACGTGGCGGATGGCGGTCTTCTCGCTGATGACGAGCGCATCGGCGATGGCGCGGTTCGATGCTCCGTCGGCGATGAGCTCCAGCACCTGGAGCTCGCGGGCGGTCAGCCCCTCGCGCTCCCGCATCGGCCGGACCAGCACCGTCTCGACCGCATATGCGGCCATCGGCTCGCCGAACCCGCGGAGCGTGAGGTCGGGGAGCCGCTGCACCGTGACCTTGCCGTCGAGGGCCGCGTGGGTGCGGCGGCTGATCAGGATCTGACCGCCGGCGGCCTCGTCGAACAGGCGCGAGGCGAGGCTCATCACCGGCCCCACCGGCTTGTAGTCCCAGCGGCCCTCGAAGCCCATCCGCCCGACCGTGGCGTAGCCCGCCGCGATGCCGGCGGCGAAGGCGAGGTCGTGATCCCGCCGCCGCCATTCCTCGGCCAGCCCGTTCACGATGTCCCGCATCTCCACGGCCAGCACGACGGCGCGCCACATCGGCTCCTCGACCTCGATCGGGTCGTTCAGGAACGCCATCAGGCCGTTGTACGAGAAGAAGCCGACGGTGGCGTCGTGGCGGTGGGCGACCGCGCCGACCGCCTCGTGGAACTGGCGCAGCACACCGATGACCTCCTCGGGGGCCGCCCGCTCCGAGAACCGCGTGAAGCCGCGCAGCCCCGTGAACAGGACCGCGATCTCCGCCCGGTGGTCCTCGAGGACGCTCTCGTCGGCCGAGGTGACGATGGCGTCGGCGAGCTGCGGGGGGAGGAACCTGCGCAGGAGGTTCAGCCGCTCGAGCTCGTGGACCTGGCGCTCGACGCGCGCGACGAGGTCCTGATTGAGCTCGGCGAGCTCTGACGCCTGCGACTCGATCGTGTCCTGGTAGGCCCTGATCCGAAGCAGCGACCGGACCCGCGCCAGGAGCTCGGCTCGGTCGAAGGGCTTCGCGATGAAGTCGTCCGCACCCGCCTCGAGCGCCGTCACCTTCACCGGGTCGTCGCTCGCCGTGATCATCAGCACGGGGAGCCCTCGCGTCGAAGGGTCCGAGCGCAGGATGCGGCACACCTCGATGCCGTCCAGCTCGGGCATCAGGACGTCGAGGATCACGAGGTCGGGACGGCGTTCGGCGACCGCCTTGAGCGCGTCGCGGCCGGACTCGGCCGACCGCAGGTCGTACCCCTCGGCACCCAGCACGGCCTCGAGCAGCCGGATGTTGGCCGGTGTGTCGTCGACCAGGAGGATCTCGCCGCCCGGCTCGCTCATTCCGCCTCCGCCGCCCCTCGGGCGGCGAGCCTGCGGACGTCGCCGGGGAGCGCCTGGACGTCGATGGGCTTGGCCATGTAGTCGTCGAAGCCGGCCGCGAGCAGCCGCTCGCGGTCGCCCTTCATCGCCTGGGCGGTCACGGCGGCGACCGGTGTCGTGCACGTCTCCGGTCGCTCCCGGAGGTGTCGAAGGGTCCGCACCCCGTCGATGTCCGGCAGGCCGATGTCGAGGAGGATCACGTCCGGACGCCGCTCCCGGGCCAGCGTGATGCCGTCGCGGCCAGTGCCGGCGTGGATGACCACGAACCCGGCCGCCTCCAGCACGGCGCGCATCAGCTTCGTGTTGAGCGGCTCGTCCTCGACGAGGAGCACGAGGAGGGGCCCGGTCATCGC
>DATFWK010000076.1:0-2508 GCA_035259345.1 Miltoncostaeaceae bacterium
GTCCGGCTCGGCGGCCAGGTCGGCCTCGTCCCAGAGGACGAAGGCGCTCTCCGCCTCGCGCACGGCCTCCGCCAGGCCGGCGATGCCGACGGCGAGGCGCCCGGGCGCCGTCCGCACGTCGGTGCCCACGGCGGCGAGGGCCTGCGGGCGCGGGCCCACGACGACGACCCTGGCGCCACGCCGGGCCGCCTTGCGCACGCGGAGCTCGACGATCGGCTGCTGGTTGGCCGGGTCGCCGCCGACCACGACGACGAGGTCCGCCTCGTCCAGGTCGCCGAGCTGCGCCCCGGGCCGCGCGCGCAGCGGGCCGAGCCCGTGGCCGGGGATGCCGAGGCGGCCGATGCTCGCGCCGGTGAGCAGGCCCACGAGCTCGCGCGCCAGGAAGCCCTCCTCGACGGTCGCGCCGGTCCCGACCAGGACGCCCGGCGCGGCGGCGCGGCCGAGCACGACCGCGGCGGCGTCGACGGCCTCCTCGAGCGAGACCTCGCGTACCTCGTCGCCCTCCCGGACGAGCCCGTGGCGCAGGCGGTCGGCCGACCAGCCGAGCGCGTAGCCCCAGCGGCCCTTGTCGCAGATCCACCCCTCCTCGACCGCGTAGTTCGGCTCCAGGCGGCCGGTCACGCGGCGCATGGAGCCCTCGCGGACGGTCAGCTCCGTGTTGCACCCGACCGGGCAGAGCGCGCAGACGCTGGGGGCGTTGGCGATGTCCCACGGGCGGCTGACGAAGCGGTAGGGCGTGCTCGTGAGCGCCCCCACCGGGCAGAGGTCGATGATGTTGCCCGTGAAGCGCCCGACGTAGGGCTCGCCGCTGAACGTCGCGACCTCGGTGCCTGCGCCCCGCTCCTGGAAGGTCAGCTGCCCGTCCCCGGCGACGTCCTGGCTGAAGCGGATGCAACGGAAGCACGCGATGCAGCGCTCGCGGTCGATCGCGACGAGCGCAGAGAGGTCGAGCGGCTTGGGGAAGTGGCGCTTGGTCTCGATGAAGCGCGTGCGCCCGGGGCCGAACTTGAACGTGCGGTCCTGCAGCGGGCACTCGCCGCCCTTGTCGCACACCGGGCAGTCGAGCGGGTGGTTCTCGAGCAGGAGCTCGAGCACGCCGTCCTGGGCGGCCTTCACGTCCGGGCTGCCGGTGACGACGACCATGTCCGCGCCGACCGGCGTCGAGCAGGCGGTCTGGAAGCCGCGCATCCCCTCGATCTGCACGAGGCACATGCGGCAGGCCCCGATCGGCGGGCCGATGCGCGGCTCGTAGCAGAAGATGGGGATCTCGACGCCGTGCGCCGCGGCGGCGTCCACGAGGATGGTCCCGTGCGGCGAGGCCACCTCGCGTCCGTCGAGCGTCCAGGTCACGACCTCGGGTGGGGCGGCCGGCTCAACCGCCAACCGGCACCTCCATCATCGGCTCCGGGCGGGGGTCGCCGAGCTCCACCGACCGCTCGAACTCCGCGCGGAAGCGGCGGACGGCGCTCGCGACCGGCAGCACCCCGGTGTCGGCGAGCGCGCACAGGACGCGGCCCTGGATGCGCCCGGAGAGCGACTCGATCAGGTCGAGGTCCTCGATGCGCCCCTCGCCGTCGACGATGCGCTGGAGGATCCGCTCGAGCCAGATGAAGCCCTCGCGGCAGGGCGTGCACTTCCCGCAGCTCTCGTGCCGGTAGAAGTGGGCGAGGCGGAGCGTCGCGCGCACGATTGAACCCGAGTCGTCCATCACGATGCAGCCCGCGCAGCCGAGGCTGGTGCCGGCCGCCGCCATCGACTCGTAGTCGAGCGGCGTGTCGAGCGCCTCCTCGCCGACCACGGGCACGCTCGAGCCGCCCGGCCACACGGCCTTCAGGGCCCGCCCGGGCCGGAGCCCGCCCGCGATGTCGAAGATCAGCTCGCGGAGCGTGGTGTCGCCCATGACGATCTCGTAGTTGCCCGGCTTCAGGACGTGCCCGGAGACCGAGACCAGCTTGGTGCCGGTGCTCTTCTCGGTGCCGAGCGAGGCGTACCAGTCGGCGCCGCGGTCGACGATGGGCGCCAGCGAGGCGAGCGTCTCGACGTTGTTCACGAGCGTGGGCGACCCGTAGAGGCCGGCGATCGCCGGGAAGGGCGGCTTCAGCCGGGGCTGGCCGCGCTTGCCCTCGAGGCTCTCGAGCAGCCCGGTCTCCTCGCCGCAGATGTAGGCGCCGGCTCCCCGGTACACGACGATGTCCAGGTCGAAGGCGGAGCGGAGGATGCCCTTGCCCAGGTATCCCGACGCGAGGGCCTGGGCGATCGCGCGATCGAGCACCCGGGCCTGGTGCTCGTACTCGCCCCGGATGTAGATGTAGGCGCGGTGCGAGCCCACCGCGTACGCGGCGAGCGCGATCCCCTCCAGGAGCTGGAAGGGGTTCTTCTCGATGACCTCGCGATCCTTGAAGGTGCCCGGCTCGCTCTCGTCCGCGTTGCAGACCACGTACGCCGGCTTGGGCGAGTCCTTCGGCAGGAAGCTCGCCTTGCGGCCCATCGGGAAGCCGGCCCCCCCCC
>DATFWK010000077.1:0-4977 GCA_035259345.1 Miltoncostaeaceae bacterium
TCGATGTTCGGCGTGCGGTAGCCCATCAGGCCGTCGCTGTAGCAGCTCAGGTTCGTGATCCCGATGTCGTCGCCCCAGATCACGAGGATGTTCGGCTTCTCGGCGGGCACTGCGAACCCCCTTTGCAGGCTGCTGGTGGCCCGGGACCGGGCGGCCCGTTTCTATCAGCGGCCGGCCGCCTTCTCGGAGGCCGCTCACCGCTTCGTCACAAGCGCGGGACTCGGCCCCCCAGGGAACATCGATACGAAAGGCTCAATCTCTCTTTACCGAACGCTCATCCGTCCTGACAGACCCAAAAAACCGCGCCACTACCCTGGCCCCAGCCCACCCCCGAGCTGGAGGTCACGATGCGGCGAGCCCCGCTGCTCTCTCTTCTCTTCCTTGCCGCGCTCGGCGCGCTGGCGGGGGCCGGACAGGCTCTTGCACATGGCGGCGCCGGTCGCGACTACGAGTTCGTCGGAACCGTCAACGGCGTGGACACGGCGACGAACCACATCGCGGTGAGCGTCACCGGCGGCAACCGCGCTGCGCTCCGGGCGATGATCGGCCAGCCCGCCACCGAGACCTTCCTCGTCGACGCGAACACGCGCTACGTCACCTGGAGCGGCGGCGCCCCGTCGCCGTCGGGCCTCCTCGGCGTGCAGGCAGGCGAGCGGGTGCGGGTGCTCGTCCGGGGACCGCGTAACTCGCCGCTCTCCACCCTGCTCGCGACCCCGGCGCGACGGGTGGCGGTGAGGATCGCCCCGCTCCCGCACCGGGGCCCCGCCTGGGTCTTCGTCGGAACCTGCTCGTCGGTGGGGCCGAGCAACGTCGCGCTGACCGTGACCGGCGGCAACTGGCTGGCGCTGTGGAAGATGCTCGGCCAGCCGGTCGCCCAGACGTTCGCGTTCGACGCGCAGCGGACGATCTTCGTGTCCTGGACGCGCGGCGTGCCGACCGTGGTGCCCTCGAGCCAGGCCGCGCAGCTCTGCGGCCAGCGCCCCGGCAACGTCGTCGTGACGGTGTTCGCCCCTCGCGACGCCACGCTCGCCCAGGCCGAGACGACCCCGGCCATCCGGGTCGGCTTCCACTCGCCGGGCGCAGGGCAGCACCAGTAGACATGATCGGTTGAGGCGAAGGGGCCCGTGCAGCCGGGCCCCTCCCTCGGCGCGCGGCGGCGCGCTTGTTCCTTTAGCCACACCTTCGCTTGTTGCCAATGGCCCTGGGCGGCAGACTCTCAGCCTCCACTAAATGGGCAACGCAAGGGAGGGTGGTTTCCGCATGTCCGTCTCATCCGTTCGAAGGTGGAGCGCGGTGGCCGGCGCGATCGCTGCGGTGGTCGCGATCGCTGCCGTGGCCTCGCAGGCCGCCGCCGCGCCGGTCGCGGCAATCCTGAGCGGCCCCGCCGAGGGATCCGCGGTCAGCTCCACGTCCGCGACCCTCACGTTCACCACGCCGGATCCGGCCGACGCCGGCGCCCCGCTGCAGTGCACCCTCGACGGCGGCGCGGCCGAGGCCTGCGGCACGTCGGGCGCGGCGCCGCAGTCGAAGACCTACTCCGGCCTTTCCGAGGGCACGCACGTCTTCACCGTGACGGCGATCCAGACCGCCGCCTGTCAGGGCGCCGGCCAGTGCCCCGGCCCGCCGGCCTCGCGCACATGGCGTGTCGACACGATCCCGCCGAACACGAGCGTCGCGGCAGGCCCGGCCTTGCTGGCCAAGACCTCCTTCGCGACGTTCGGCTTCGCCTCCACCGAGCCGGCCGCCGTCTTCACCTGCCGCCTCGACGGCGCACCGGTCGCCAACTGCGTGTCTCCGCTGACGCTGTTCGGCATCGTGGACGGCTCCCACACGCTCACCGTCCAGGCGGCGGATGCCGCCCTCAACCTGGACCTCACGCCGGCCGCGTTCACCTGGACGGTCGACACCGCCGTCCCGGCGGCGCCCACGTTCCTCAGGGGCCCGCAGCTGCCGACCCGCAGCCGCAGCGCGTCGTTCGCGGTCTCCATCCCCGAGCCCGGCGTCAGCTTCCAGTGCTCGCTCGACCGCGGGCCGTTCGGCGTCTGCGCGCCGCCGTTCGGCTTCGTCAAGCTCAGGAACGGGCTGCACGTCCTCCGCATCCGCGCGGTCGACCAGGCCGGCAACGTGAGCGCCGTCGCCCAGCGCTCGTGGTTCGTCGACACGGCTCCGCCGGGCCGGCCGCTGGTCGTGGTCCCCGCCAGGGTGCCGCGGCTGCGCGGCTTCTCGGTGGCCTGGCGCTCGGTCGACACCGGCAGCGCGATCGCCCGCTTCGACGTCTTCCTGCGCTCCGCGAACGCCCGGGGCCTGCGGCCGCTGACGCCGCGCGTGCTCGCCCGGGGCACCACCAAGCGGGTACTCCGGTTCCGCGCCCCCAAGCCGGGCGTCTACTGCTTCACGGCGCGGGCGTTCGACCGCGCCGGAAACGCCTCGCCCCTCAGCAGGGAGGCCTGCACCACCGTCACCTGACACCCCACCCCGAGGCGGCCGGCCCTCCCACGCCGGCCGCCTCAGTCGTCCATGCGCCCCTCGAAGTGGCGGGCGGCCTCCGGGCGGGTGAGCTCGTAGACCGCGAAGCGCTGGCCTCCGGCGGCACGGAAGCTGGCGCACGGGCCGTGCGGGATCTCGAGCTCCCGCAGCTCGACCCCGCGCGCCCGCAGCCGGGCGACGGCCTCGGAATAGGAGGAGACGCGGTAGATCAGAATCGGCGTCGTGCCGTCGAGGTGGCCGCTTAGGAGCAGGTCCGGGCCGCCCTCCGTGAGCCGCAGGCACGCCACGACGGTGCCCATGCCCCGGACCCGCCACGCGAGGCGCGCCCCCAGGTCCTCGACGTAGCGCTGCGCCTCGGCGTCGACGTCGGCCGCCGGCACGTATACGAAGTCCAGCGACTCGAGCATCACGCCTTCGGATTGCCGCCCGACCTGGGTCGAGCGGATGTATGCGAGCGGTTAAACGAAGGCCTCCCGGATTGACGGGTCCTCGGGCCGTCCGAGAGAATTTCGAGTGAGCGTAACCCGGCGGTGCGGAGCGAGCAGGGTCCTGGTCGAGCAGGCCGCAACGCCGACTTCGAAGCTCCCGTCACGTGGCCAGCGAAGAGCGCAGCGAGTCCGGTTTCACGATCAGCCAGTCGCACCGCGACGGCGTTCCCGTCGTCCGCGTCGACGGCGAGCTGGACATGCTGGGCTGCCCCAAGCTCGAGCGCACCCTGGAAGGGATGACGGACCTCTCCGGAGAGATCGTCCTCGACATGCGCGGACTGGAGTTCATCGACTCGAGCGGCATCCGCTGCATCTTCGAGCACGGCCGCGCGCGCCGGGCCCTCCACGGCGGCTCCCTGGTCTGCCTCGTGTCGGCGGGCGGCCCGGTCCACCGCGTGATCGAGATCACCGGGCTCGCGGGCGAGATCGACGTCCGGCAGGGGTAGGCGGCGGACGGAGGCGGGCGCCGCGCCCTCTCGCGGCCGACCAGGACGTCGTAACGCTGTCCGCGGTTTCGAGACCTGACCCGCATGAGCGAGCGGAGGGAAGCGACGACCGACACCGCCGGCCGCCGGGTCGAGGCCGACCCGTTCAGAGGCGCCCTGGCGCCGGGATCCCACTTTCCGGACCTCGACCTCCCTGATCACACGGGGCGGGGGCGGCGGCTCTCGGAGCTTGCGAACGGCGATCCGATCGCGCTCTTCTGCTCGCGCGGCTGGTGGTGCCCGAAGGAGCAGCGCTTCATGCGCGGGCTCGTGGCGCTCCAGGACGAGTTCGAGGTCGCCTACGCGAGCCTGGTCGTGCTGAGCGTCGATCCGCCGGAGGTCCAGTCGGCGTTCCGTGCGGGCCTGGGCGCACGCTTCACGTTCATCTCCGACCACGAGCGCCGCTGGATCGGGCGTCTCGGCCTGCACGAGACGACGGACACCGTGCACGATCCCTACCAGCCGGCCGCCTTCACGCTCTTCCCGGACCTGCGGATCCACGCCGCCTACCAGGGCTACTGGTACTGGGGCCGTCCGACGGCCGAGGAGCTCCGCCGCGACATGCGAGCGATCACCATGGCGATCCGGCCGGACTGGAGCCTGCATTGACGGCGGGGTCGTCACGCCTCATCTGGGACGGGCAGCGGCTTGCGACCGATCTCGCGGCCGCCGGCCGCCGCTTTCGAGCCGACCCTCGCTGCCTCAGCGGCGAGCCGGTGCGAGCGGCGTACGCTCATGTCTGCGCGCTCGCCGACGACGCCGCGAGGGTTCCGTACGACGAGCCCGAGGTGCAGGGCGCCCGCCGCGACGCCCTTGCCTGGTGGATCCCGTACCTGGGCGACCGGCTCGTCTGCCTGACCACGCTCGCGGTCGACGCGGTGCAATTCGGCGGCGCAATCACCGTCGTTCGCGAGCCCGTCGACTTCGGGAGCGATCCGTTCGGGCGCATCTTCCCGGGCACGCTGGTCCGCTCGGATCTCTTCTGCGAGGTGGGCCCGCCCGCCGGGCCGTCGATCGAGCGGTACACGGGCGTCGCGTGGCCCGGTGGGCGGTTCTGACTGCGGCGCCTGTAACGCGGCGCCTCCTGCTCGGACCATCGGCCCATGACCGACCTTCATTTCTCCGGGCTCGTGATCGTCGCGGCGGTGGCGTTCGGCGCCCCGCTCCTGCTCGGGCTCGCGCCCGCCCTCCGCCTCCCGGCGGTCGTCCTCGAGATCGTCGCCGGCATCGCAATCGGGCCCTCGGGGCTCGGGTGGGTGAGCATCGACGAGCCGATCGAGGTGCTCTCGCTCGTCGGGCTGGCGTTCCTGCTCTTCCTCGCGGGCCTCGAGATCGACTTCGAGCGGCTGCGCGGCCGGCTGGTCGGCATCGCGGGCCTCGGGTTCGTCGTCTCCTTCGGGCTCGCGCTGCTCGCCGGGTTCGCGCTCGACGGCTTCGGGCAGGTCGAGTCGCCGCTGCTGGTGGCGATCATCCTCGTGGCGACCTCGCTCGGCATCGTGGTGCCGGTCCTGAAGGAC
>DATFWK010000078.1:0-23953 GCA_035259345.1 Miltoncostaeaceae bacterium
ACCGCGCACGGGCGCCGTGGCCGGGATCGATGTGCACAACCTCGTCGACGAAGACGAAGGGCGGGCGATGCGGCAGGATGTCGGTGGGCGCCGGGACGCGCAACGTCGGCGGATGCTAGACGATCGCCGGACGGACAAGCGTGGCGCCGACCTCGGCGACGGACCCGCATCCGGCCAGGAGCAGGGCGTTCTCGATCTCCGCGCGCAGCAGCCCGAGCGCCCTCGCCACCCCCTCCTCCCCGCCGAGCGCGTTGGCGTAGCTGATCGGGCGGCCCACCAGGCACGCGCGCGCCCCGAGGGCGAGCGCGACGAGCACGTCCGTGCCCCGGCGGACGCCGCTGTCGAGGTGGATCTCCAGGGCCCCGCCGACGGCATCGGCCACCGCGGGCAGCGCGTCGAGCGAGGCCGCGACGCCGTCGAGCTGGCGGCCGCCATGGTTCGAGACCACCACGCCGGCCGCGCCGATCTCCGCGGCGAGGCGCGCGTCGTCGGGCGCCAGGACCCCCTTCAGCAGTACCGGCAGCGGCGATTCGGCGACGATCGCCGCCACGTCGTCCCACGCGAGGTCGAGCTTCATGTGCTCGAAGGCCTCCACCGCGAGCACCGCCTCGGCGCGGCCGGGCGGGAGCGGCACGCACGGCAGCGTGAGGCCCGAGCCGTCCAGCACCGCCGGCGCGCGGACGTCGCGCTCCCGCAGGCCGTAGGTCGGGACGTCGACCGTCACGACCAGCGCGCCGTAGCCCGTCGCCGCCGCCCTGGCGATGTGCTCCCGCGTCTGGCCCGGGTCCCGGAAGGGGTAGAGCTGCGCCCAGCGCACGCCGCCCGCGCCGGCCGCCGCGACCTCCTCCAGCCCGTGGTTGGCCAGGCAGGAGAGGCAGAACCCCGCCCCGGCCGCGGCCGCGGCCCGCGCCGGCCCGAGATCGCCGTCCGGGTTGACGAGGCCCTGGTGCGCCATCGGCGCGATCAGGACCGGCATCGCCAGGCGCCCGCCCGCGACCTCCGTGGTCAGGTCTACGCCGGCGAGCCCGCGCAGGACGCGCGGCTCGATGCGCCGCCGCGCGAACGCCGCCCGGTTGTCCGCCATCGTGCGCTCGTCGCCGGCGCCACCGGCCACGTACGCGAAGGCGCCCGGGTCCATCACGCTGCGCGCGAGCTCCTCGAGCTCGAGCAGGTTGACCGCGTCCATCGCCCTGAGCACTACGTGGCCGAGCGGCCGCCGTCGATCGTGACCACGCTGCCGGTCATGTAGGCCGCGTCCGGCGTCGCGAGGAAGGCGACGAGGGCGGCCACCTCCTCCGGGTCCGCCAGGCGCCCGGCCGGGATCCGGGCCAGGAGGTCGGCCGAGATCAGCGGGTCGTCGAGGCGCGGATGGGTGAGGCGCGTGCGCGCATGGCCGGGCGCGACGGCGATCACGGTGACCCCGCGCGGCGCCAGGTCGATGGCCATGGTCTGGGCCAGCAGGATCACCGCGGCCTTCGAGGCGTTGTAGTCGGCGCAGTCGGCCTCCGCGCGGCGGCCGTTGACCGACGCGTTCAGGATCACGGTGCCGCCGGGGGTCATGTCCCGGGCCGCGGCCCTGGCCACGAGGAACGCTCCGATCACGTTCACCTCGAGCGTGCGCCGGAAGCCCTCGACGGAGATGTCGAGCACGTTCCTGCACTCGCCGTCGATGCCGGCGTTGACGAACGCGACGTCGATGGCGCCGAGCCCGGCGCGCGCATCGGCGACCGCATACTCGACGGCGAGCTCGTCCGCGACGTCGCACGCGCTCCCGCCCACCGCCGGGACGTCGCGCACCGCGCGCGCCACGCTGTCGTCGCTCCGGCCCATGACCCACACGGCCGCGCCCTCTGCGGCGAAGCGGCGCGCGGCCGCCAGGCCGAGCCCGCTGGTCCCTCCGGAAACGAGCACGCCCCTGCCTTCGTGGCGGGGGCTGATGGGCGCGGCCATCGGCAGCGTGGCGGGGACCGCGCTGCCCAGGATCGACTGTTCGCTAATTCCACACGCCCTTGACCCGGGCAGATGCTAGACGACCGCGGGAAAGCGCTCGGGCGCGGTCAGCCGCCGCCAGGCCGTCCCCGTCGCCGGCCGGGGCCGGCCGGGGCCTCGCCCGCGAGCGGGGCGCCCGCCAACCGGGCCCGGCGGCCGGCCAGGATCTGCCGGCAGCGCGCGAGGCATCCCGCGCAGACGCACGCACGCCCCGCGGCGAGCATCAGGTCCACCTGGCGCGCGCCGCGCTTGCAGAAGCTGCAGTGCGCGCGCGAGGCCGGCGCGACGGTCACGAAGCCGGCCATGTCGTCCGGCACCGGGACCCCGTTCAGGACATCCCCGCCCACGAGCACGCAGGGCCCGCAGATGCCCACGCCGGGGCCAGCCACGAAGCTCGGCGCGTGGCGCCGCTCGGTGCCGCAGAAGTCGCAGCACTCGACCACCGAGCGCGACACGACGCGCGGCTCCGGGCGCTGCAGGACCTGGTCCAGGCGCTGGGCGCTCACCCCGAGCGCCCCGGCGATCTCGCGGAGCGACGCCCCGCCGGCCTGCAGGTCGAGGATCGTCTCGCGGTAGCGGGCGCGGGCCCGGCCGGCCGCCCGCTGGAGGTCGTCGAGACGGGCGCGGGCCGCGCGGGCGTGGGCGAGGCGGGTCTCGTCGAGGCTCATCGCACGCCAGTGTAGTCGCGCGACGGTGGCGCCGACCTCACGCGGGAAGGGGGATCTCCTCGAACGGGGCGGCGCAGGGCGGCCCGTCCGACACCCACATGCGCCGGGCGGCGAGGTCCATCGCGACGGCGGCGAGCGTGGCCCGCCGCTCGGTGAGCGGCGCTGACGGCTCCTCGTGGGCGCAGACGGAGAGCGGCGCGTTGACGTGCGAGGCGAGGGCGGCCCGGACCGCCGGCAGCGTCGCCGGCGCCGAGGCGAGCGCCGCGCGCACGTCCGGGAGCCGCAGGAGGCTCCCCGGATACTCGCCCGGCACGCGGTCCCTGCCCTCGGACGGCGCCACCAGGCAGTGATTCGTGTGGGCCAGCAGGCCCTCGTCGTCCGGCCCGAGCGCTGCGAGGCCGCCGGGCGTGAGCTCGAGCGCCACGGCGGCGCCCGGTGCGCCGACGGTGAGCGTCGACGAGGCCGTGACCCGGTGCCCGGCGAGGATCGCGCGGGCGTCGTCGAGGTCCACCGCACGCGCCAGGACGAGCCTGATCAGGAGGTGGACCGGCATGCCGCCCGAGCCGCCGTCGGCCGTCGTCAGCAGCAGGTTGAGCAGCACGCCGAGGCCGCGCCCGGACAGGCCGATCTTGGCGAGGATGCCGGCCTCGGTGAGCGTGCACCACCAGCCGAGATCCGGGTCCTCGACCAACCAGACGACCCGGGCCGGCGCCAGATCCGGGTGCCAGTCCCAGTTCTGGGCCATGAGGCACGCGCCCGGCGCGGTCATCGCCACCGCGGAGCACTCTGGCGGCCCGGCGCCGGCGAGGATCTCGGTGCGGGCGTTGAGCGCCAGGACGGCCGCCTCGTCAACGCCCGCCCCCGCGGCGATGCCGGCCATCTCCTCGACCAGCTCCGGGTGGCGCGCCGCGACCGTCTCGCCGGCGGCGAGCGCGAGCGCGCGCACCTCCTCGTCGCCCAGCCCGGCGACGGCTCGGAAGAGCACCCGGTAGCGGCCCACCGCGTGCGCGACGGCCTCCGCGTTCGCGCGGCCGAAGGCCCGCCCACGTTCCCCCGGGCCCGCCTCCCGCGAGACGTGCAGCGGGACGCTCACGCGAGCGCGGCGCGGAGCGCGTCCGCCCCGCCCTCGAGGACCGGCTCCCCGTGCGCGGTCAGGACCATCTCCGGCGCGAGCGCGGCGAGCCGCTCGAGCACCTCGACCCGCGCCCCGGCGTACCACTCGCGCCCGTCCGGTCCGCGGTCGAACCAGGAGGGCGGCGTCGGCCGCAGCGGCCCGCCGATCAACAGATCGCCGACGACCAGGGCGCTGGGACGCTCGAGCACCACGACGGCTTCCTGGTCCGGCGCGGGCGCGCCCGTGAGCACGACGCCGACGCCGGCCGCCGGCTCGTCACCGTCCTCGAACGGCTCGTCCACGAGCCCCTCGAGGTTCTCGCCCCGGTCGTCGGGACCCCGGACCGAGACGGCGTCCCGGCCGTAGCGGTCGCGCACCGCCGCCGCGCTCCGCACGTGCCAGCGGCAGGTGAGGAGCACCCGCACGGGGAGCCCGAGGCGCTCAACGTCCCGGTCCAGCGCATGCCAGAAGCGGTCTGCCTCGGCGCGCTCGTCCGGGACGATCGGGTCGACCAGCACGACGGCGTCCGGCGCCTCGTGGTAGACCGACGCGACGTCGCGCGGCCAGCCCTCCGGCCCGGCGTCGGCGGGCGTCCAGGCCGGATGCGGCGCGGTCCAGCGCCAGAGCCCGGGTTGCACCTGCTGAACCGTCATGCCCGTCACCCGTCCATGCTGGCGGGCGGTTGGTAGCATTTGCAACAGAGGGACTGGAATGCGCCGCTTCGTGATCGTGCTGCTTGGGCTCGCCGTCGCGGTCGCCCTCGCGACGGCGGCGCTCTCCGGCGCGACGGACCGGCCGCTGGTTCGCGGGCTCGAGTTCACTCACGACGTCGACCCGGTGACGGCCTCCTGGCTGGACCGCGAGCTGGGGGACGCGCAGAAGGCCGGCGCGGAGGTGTTCGTCATCCAGATGGACACGCCCGGCGGCCTCGACAGCTCCACCAGGGACATCGTCCGCCACATGGAGGACTCGAAGATCCCGGTCGCCGTCTGGGTCGGCCCGAACGGCGCCCGCGCCGCGTCCGCCGGCGCCTACATCTCAGCCGCCTCGAACTACCTGGGCATGGCGCCGTCGACGAACATCGGCTCGGCGACGCCGATCTCGGCCGGCGGCGGCCAGGACCTCGACCAGAAGATCGTGAACGACGCGGCCAAGCGCATCCGGGCGGCGGCCGAGACCCACGGGCGCAACGGCACCGCCTACGAGCAGATGGTCACGAAGAAGCTGAACCTGACGGCCGCCGAGGCCGTGCAGCAGAACGTCGCCGAGGTCGTCGCCCCGACGCTCGGGTCCTTCCTCGCCTTCCTCGACGGCAAGCCGGGGAAGACGCCGGGCGACGTCATCCACACGGCCGGCGCCTCCGTGGAGATGGCGACGCTGCCCTGGTACCTGGGCGTGCTCGAGACGCTGATCGACCCCACGCTGCTCGCGTTCCTGCTGCTCCTGGGCATCGGGGGGATCGGCTACGAGGTGTTCCACCCCGGCGCCATCGTGCCGGGGGTCGCGGGCGGGCTGGCGCTCCTGCTGGCGCTCATGGGCCTTGCCGTCGTCCCGTTCAACTGGGCCGGCATCGCGTTCATCCTCCTCGCCTTCGGGCTGTTCGCGGCGGAGGCCCACGTCGGCGGGTTCGGGACGCTCGCCGCGGGCGGCATCGTCGCGCTGATCATCGGCGGGCTCATCCTGTTCAACGCCCCCGGCCAGCCCGGCGTCTCCAAGCCCGCCCTGGTCATCGTGGCGATCGCCGCCGGCGTGCTCTTCACCCTGCTGTCCCGTGCCGCGATCCGCGCGAAGCGGCTGCCCAAGGCGACCGGCATCTCAGCAATGGTCGGGCACGTGGGCGAGGCGCGCAGCTCGATCGGCCCGCTCGGCGGCCAGGTGTTCGTCGACGGCGCGCTGTGGGCGGCACGCCCCGCCGGAACAGGCGCGATCCGGGACGGGCAGCGCGTCCGCGTGATAGGCATGAAGAATCTCGTTTTGACCGTCGAGCCCGACCAGGAGGCCGGCCCATGGCCGCCGTGATCGTCGTCCTCGTCATCCTTGTGCTCGTCCTCTTGTTCTTGTTCTCCGCGATCAAGGTCGCGCGCGAATACGAGCGGGGCGTCGTCTTCCGGCTGGGGCGCCTGCTCGCCGTCAAGGGCCCCGGGCTCTACCTGCTGATCCCGATCATCGACAAGGCCGTGAAGGTGGACCTGCGCACGGTGACGCTGAACGTGCCGCCGCAGGAGGTGATCACCCGTGACAACGTCACGGTCAAGGTCGACGCGGTCGTCTACTTCCGGGTGATCGAGTCGGACAAGGCCATCATCCAGGTCGAGAACTTCCTCGTCGCGACCTCGCAGATCGCCCAGACGACGCTGCGCAGCGTGTGCGGCCAGGTGGACCTCGACCACCTGCTCTCCGAGCGCGACCAGATCAACGCCCGCCTGCAGAAGATCATCGACGAGCAGACCGCGCCGTGGGGCGTGAAGGTCTCCGTCGTCGAGGTGAAGAACGTCGAGCTGCCCACGAACATGCAGCGGGCGATCGCCCGTCAGGCGGAGGCCGAGCGCGAGCGGCGGGCCAAGATCATCGCCGCCGACGGCGAGCTGCAGGCCTCCGAGAAGCTCGCCCAGGCCGGCCACGTGATCGCGACCGAGCCGACGACCCTGCAGCTGCGCTACCTGCAGACGATGAACGAGATCTCCGCCCAGGGCGCGACGACGATCATCGTCCCGCTCCCGATCGACATCATCGAGCCGTTCGTCGAGGCCAGGATCCGGGCCACGAGCCCCGACGGCGCCGGCCCGTCCGAGCCGGCCCCGGTGGCACCGCCGCCGCCGCTGCCGGCCGAGCCGTGAGCGTCAGCGCCCGGCCGGCATCGGACGGCGAGCTCGCGGCTGTCTACGACCTCAGATACCGCGTCTTCTGCCTCGAGCAGGGCGTCCCGGAGGACCTCGAGCGGGACGAGCAGGACGACGGCGCGCTCCACCTCGTGGCCGTCGACGGCGGCGCGGTCATCGGCACCTGCCGGCTCGTCCGCGGCGAGGAGTCCTGGTGCCTGGGGCGAATGGCGGTCGTGGAAGGGCGGCGCGGGGACGGCGTCGGCCGGCGGCTCCTGGACGTCGCGCACACCGAGGCGCGCAGGGCCGGCGCCCGGCGGATGGTGCTCGCGAGCCAGGTGCCGGCACGTGGTTTTTACGAGCGACGCGGGTACATTGCCGAGGGCGGAGAGTTCATGGACGCCGGCATCCCGCACGTGCTCATGACACTCGAGCTGTCCAGGGAGGACTGACCGGTGCGCGCGATCTGGAAGGGCTTCATCAGCTTCGGCCTCGTGACGATCCCGGTGGGCATCGGGATCGCCCAGCAGCGACGGGACGTGAGCTTCCGCAACCTCTCGCGGGAGAGCATGACCCCGGTCAAGCAGCGGCGCTGGGACCCGGTGGCCGAAAAGGACGTCGACCAGGACGACCTTGTCAAGGGCTACGAGATCGCCAAGGGGCGGTACGTCACCGTCGAGGACGACGAGCTCGACCGCTTCGCGGCGCGCCAGGAGAAGACCATCGAGATCCTGGAGTTCGTGGACCTCTCCGAGATCGACCCTGTCTACTTCGAGCGCGCCTACTGGGTCGAGCCGCAGGAGCGGGCCGAGCGGCCGTACGCCCTTCTGCTCGAGGCCATGGAGCGGGCCGGCCGCGGCGCCATCGGCCGCTTCGTGCTGTCCACCAAGCAGCATCTGATCCTGCTGCGCTCGAGCGGCGGCGCGCTCGTGCTGGAGCTCCTCTACTGGCCGGAGGACATCCGTGTGTCCGACCGCAAGGAGATCGCAGACCGGGTCGAGGGCGTCGAGGTGCGCGACGAGGAGCTCGCGATCGCCGACCAGCTGATCGAGTCGCTCACCCACCCCTTCGACGCGAGCAAGTACCGCAACGAGATGCGCGACGCCCTGCTCGAGTTCCTCGAGGCCAAGGCCGAGGGCCAGGAGCCGGTGCTGCCGGCCGAGACCGCCGAGCCGGCGCCGGTCGTGGACCTGATGGCGGCGCTCAAGGCGAGCCTGGCCGCAAGCGGCGGCGACGGCGAGGGGGCCGAGGAGGGGACCAAGAAGCGCCCCGCCGCGAGCGGCCGGAAGTCCAAGTCGAAGGACCAGCTCTCGATCGAGCAGGCCAAGCTCCGCGGCGTCGAGGGCTCGAAGAAGGACGGGGAGCAGGCCGCCGAGGCCGAGGAGGAAGAGGAGGCGGCGCCCGCCCGCAGCCGCCGCCGCAAGGCCTCCTGAGGCGTCACGCAGCGGGCTCGCGGAGCGCCCCGTGAGCCCAGTCCGCTGGGATCCCTACACCGGCGACCCGGTGCTGATCGCGCCGGAGCGGGCCGCCCGCCCTCACGACGCCCAGCTCGTCGAGGAGCCGGACATGTGCCCGTTCTGCCCGGGCTCCGAGGACCAGACGCCGCCCGAGGTGCTCGCCGTGCGGGCGGCCGGCGGCCGTCCCGACGGGCCCGGCTGGCTGGTCCGCGCATTCCCGAACAAGTTCCCGGCGCTCGCCCCCGAGGAGGGGATCCACGAGGTCATCGTCAACACGCCGCGCCACGTCCGCTCGCTTGCGGATCTCACCGACCATGAGGCGGAGCTGGCCGCCGCCGCCTGGAACGAGCGCCTCGAGGCGGCAGCCGCCGACCCACGGGGCCTCTGGCCGTTCTGGTTCCTGAACCAGGGGGCCGCCGCGGGGGCCTCCCTCCAGCACAGCCACGCCCAGCTCGTCGGGCTGCCGTTCGCACCGCCGCGGCTCGTGGCGCAGCAGCGCGCCTTCGACCGGGCCCCCAGCTGCCTCGTCTGCGACGAGCTCGAGGACATGGGCGACCGCGCCGTGGACGAGGCAGGCGACCTGGTCGCCTGGTGCCCGGAGGTGCCGCCGCTCTCGGGCGCTATCCGCGTCGCCCCGAGCGAGCACGTCCCCGACTGGGCGGCCGGCGTCGACCCCGGGCTGCTGGGACGGACCCTCCGGGACCTCTGCGGCCGCATCCAGCGTGCGTTCGGCACCGACGCCATCAACCTCTGGCTGCTGCAGCGCGGCCCCGGTGGCGGCGACTCGTTCCACTGGCACGTGGACGGGGTCCCTCGTCTCGGCACCCTGGCGGGGCTCGAGCTGGGGAGTGGCGTCATCGCCGCCGCGTACCGCCCGGAGGCAGTCGCCGAGCGGCTCCGCGCCGCCGCCTGAGGCGCCTCGGCATTTCCTTCGGCACCGCCGAGATGTGATGATGCGCGCCCCATGAACCACCCCCAGGATGCCCGCGCGGCGCGCGCGCGCCGCCGCCGCCGGGCCGTGATGCGCCGGCGCATGATCGCCGTCGGGGTGATCGCCGGCATCGGGATCGTGATCGTGATCGGCGCGACCACGCGGCTGGGCCACGGCGGCGACCGGGCGAGCGCGACCCAGGCATCGTCGGCGCCCGAGCTGCCGCGCGGCGGCACGCGGATCTTCCCGCGCTACCGGGTCGTGGCCTTCTACGGGGCCCCGCAGGACGCGGCGCTCGGGACGCTCGGCATCGGCACGCCCACGGAGGCCGCCGCGCGGCTGGCCGAGCAGGCCTCCGACTACGACTCCCTGCGGCGGCCGGTGCTGCCGGCGTTCGAGCTCCTGGCCAGCATCGCGACCTTCTCGCCCGGCCCCGACGGGACCTATCGCACCCGCCAGGCGGACGACGTGATCCGCCGCTACCTGGAGTCGGCGCGCCAGGCGGGCGCGCTGCTCATCCTTGACGTCCAGCCCGGCCGCTCCCCGTTCATGGACGAGGTGCGGCGGCTGCGGCCGTTCCTCGAGGAGCCGGACGTGGGGCTCGCCCTGGACCCGGAGTGGAGCATGGGCACCGGCCAGGTGCCCGGCAAGGTGTTCGGCTCGACCGACGCGGCCACGGTCAACGCCGTCTCCGCCTACCTCGCGGCGATCGTGCGCGAGCGCAACCTCCCGCAGAAGCTCCTGATCGTGCACCAGTTCCTGCAGGGGATGATCCGGCAGAAGAACCGGCTCGTGAAGCGGCGCGAGCTGGCGCTGGTCGTCAACGTCGACGGGTTCGGGACCCCGGCGAACAAGGTCTCGAAGTACGACCTGCTGTCGACCGGGCGGCCCCGCTTCCGGAACGGCTTCAAGCTGTTCTACGACGAGGACCGGCGCGGCCAGAGCCGCCTGATGACACCGGCCGAGGTGCTCGCCCTGAGCCCCTCGCCGGACGTCATCGTCTACGAGTAGCCGGGCTCCGGCTCCCCGCCTCCGTCCCCTGAGACGTCCGACAGGAGCTCGTCGATGGGGCTGCCCGGACCGTCGCCGCCGGCTCCGTCCTCCTCGGCGTCGCCGTTGCCGTTGGCGCCCTCCTCGACGGGGGCCACGCCCGACACCGAGTCCTCGTCGGAGAGGTCCATGAGGCGCACGCCCTCGGTCGAGCGACCCATCCGCCGGATGCCGGCCACCTGGATGCGGATGACCTGTCCGAGAAGCGAGATGAGCAGGAGCTCCTGGCCCTCGCGGACCGGCTGGGCCGTGACCAGCTCGCCCTTGCGGTCGGTGACCTTGATCGTCCGGACGCCCTTCGTCGGCCGCCCCTTGCGCGGGTAGTCCGCGATCGGCGTGCGCTTGCCGTAGCCGTTGCCGGTGACCACGAGCAGGTCCTCGTCGTCGCGGGCGATGCAGAGCGCGAGCACGCGGTCGCCCGGATCGAGGTTCATGGCCTTGACGCCCATCGTGTCCCGCCCCTGCGGCCGCACGGCGCCCTCGTGGAAGCGCGCCGCCTGGCCGCGCGCCGAGACGATCAGCACGTCGTCGTCGCCGTCGGTGAGCTGGACGCCCACCAGCTCGTCGCCCTCGTTCAGGCGGACCGCGATGATGCCCGCCTCCTTGAGGATCGTGTCGTAGGACTTGAACTCGGTCTTCTTGATCATCCCCTCGCGCGTTGCGAGTACCAGGTACCGGCCCTCGCCGTAGTCCCGCGTCGCGAAGACCTGGCGCACCTCCTCGTCCGGCTTGAGGGTGAGCACGTTGGCGATGTGGCGCCCGCGGGCGTCCCGGGCCGCAAGCGGCAGCTCGTGGACCTTCTGGCGGTAGACGCGGCCCTGGTTCGTGAAGAAGAGGAGCCAGTGGTGCGTCGAGGCCACGAACAGGTGCTCGACGTAGTCGTCCTCCTTCAGCCGCGCGCCGCGGAGTCCCTTGCCGCCGCGCCGCTGCGCCCGGTAGGTGGCGACCGGCAGGCGCTTGATGTAGCCGCCGCGGGAGATCGAGATGACCATCTCCTCCTCGGCGATCAGGTCCTCGATGTCGATCTCGCCCTCGGCCGGGATGATCTCGGTGCGCCGCTCGTCGGCGAAGCGCCCGCGGATCTCCATCAGCTCCTGGCGCACGACCGCGTACACCTTCGCCTCGTCGCCGAGGATGGCCCGCAGGTCGCGGATCGTCGCCTGCAGCTCCTCGTGCTCGGCCCGGATCTCGTCCACGGCGAGCTGCGTGAGCCGCTGCAGGCGCAGGTCCAGGATCGCGCGGGCCTGGATCTCGGTGAGGTCGAAGCGCGCCATGAGCTCCTCGCGCGCCTCGTTGGCGTCCGACGACCCGCGGATGAGCGCGATCACCTCGTCCAGGTTGGCGAGCGCGATCAGGAGCCCCTCGAGGATGTGGGCGCGCTCCTCCGCCCGGCGCAGGCGGTAGCGCGAGCGGCGGACGATGACGTCGCGCTGGTGGTCGAGGTAGTGACGGACGAACTCGCGCAGGCCGAGCGTGCGCGGCACGCCGTCGACGAGCGCGACGGCGTTCACCCCGAAGGTCGTCTGGGCCGGCGTGTGCTTGTAGATCTTGTTGAGCGCGACCTTCGGGATCGCGTCGCGCCGGAGCTCGACCACGACCCGCAGCCCCTCGCGGCCGCTCTCGTCGCGCACGTCCTCGTTGGGGTTCCCGATCTCCGGGATGACCTTGTCCTTGGCGAGCGTCGCGAGCTTCTTCACGAACTCCGCCGTGCCCACCTGGTAGGGCAGCTCCGTGAAGATGATCGCGTTCCTGCCGTGCTTGAGGGGCTCGTTGTGGGCCCGCGCGCGCACGACCACGCGGCCGCGGCCGGTGCGGTAGGCGTCGGCGATGCCCTGGAGCCCGACGATGAAGCCCCCGGTCGGGAAGTCGGGCCCGCGCACAAGGCGCATGAGGCCCTCGACGTCGATGCCCGGGTTGTCGATCATCGCCACGCAGGCGTCGACCACCTCGCCGAGGTTGTGCGGCGGGATGTTGGTGGCCATGCCGACCGCGATGCCCGAGGAGCCGTTGACGAGGAGGTTCGGCAGCCGCGCCGGCAGCACCGTGGGCTCGCGCCGCTCGTCGTCGTACGTCGGCACGGTGTCGACGGTCTCCTCGTCGATGCCGCGCAGCATCTCCTGGGCCACCCGCGCGAGCCGGGCCTCGGTGTAGCGCATGGCCGCGGCCGGGAAGTCGTTCGAGCCGAAGTTGCCCTGGCCGTCCACCATCGGGTAGCGAGAGGCGAACTCCTGGGCGAGGCGGACCAGCGCGTCGTAGATCGGGTCGTCGCCGTGGGGGTGGTACTTGCCCATGACCTCGCCGACGACCTGGGCGCACTTCACGTAGCGCCGGTCCGGCTGGAGGCCCATCTCGTTCATCGCGAACAGGACGCGCCGGTGCACGGGCTTCAGGCCGTCGCGCACGTCCGGCAGCGCGCGGCCGACGATGACGCTCATCGCGTAGTCGAGGTACGCCGAGCGCATCTCCTGCTCGAGCTCGCGCGGCTCGATGCGCCCGTGGCGGTCGATGGCCATCGCCGGCCTCCTAGACGTCCAGGAAGCGCACGGTCTGCGCGTTCTTCTCGATGAACTCCCGGCGCGGCTCGACCTGGTCGCCCATCAGCACTGAGAAGAGCTCGTCGGCGACGGCCGCGTCCTCCATCGTCACCCGCTGGAGGATGCGCCGGTCCGGGTCCATCGTGGTCTCCCAGAGCTGCTCGGAGTTCATCTCGCCGAGGCCCTTGAAGCGGGAGAGCTGGACGCCCTCGCGGCAGAGGTCGAGCACCGACGACTTGAGGGCGCCGTAGCTCGCGGCCTCGCGCATCTTCGCACCGCGTCGCAGCGTGAACGGCGGCTCCCCGACGATCTCGCGCAGCTGCTCCCGGGCCGCGCGCAGCCGGATGAGCTCACGCGACTGGAACACCGAGAGCGGGATGACCGCCGTCTGCGCCTCGCCCGTGCGGCCGTGGACGGAGCGCGCGACGACCGTCTGCGACTCCGCGTCGACCCGCTCGGCCGTGATGGTGACCCTCGGCGAGGTGGCGCCGGCGACGCTCGCGGCCAGCGACTGGAGGTCGGTGCCGTCGGCCTCCACGAGCCCGTTCGCGGTCAGGAAGTCGACCAGCGACGCGCCGTACTGGCCGCGCAGGGCAGCGGCCCAGCCGTCGTGCTCGCGCAGGGCCCGCATATACCGCAGGAAGCGGGTCTTGGTGAGCTGGTTGCCGTTCCCCGACGCCGCATGGAACTGGATGTCGCCCAGGTTGCGCTCCAGGAGCCAGTCCTCGAGGTCGTGCTCCTTCTCGATGTACTGCTCCTGGTTGCCCTGCTTGACCTTGTAGAGCGGCGGGCAGGCGATGTACACGTAGCCGGCGTCGATGAGCGCCGGCATGTGCCGGAACAGGAACGTCAGGATGAGCGTGCGGATGTGCGCGCCGTCCACGTCCGCGTCGGTCATCAGGACCAGCTTGTGGTACCGGGCCTTCTCGAGCTCGAACTCCTCCCCGATGCCCGTGCCCATCGCGCTGATCATCGCCTGGACCTCGGTGTTCGACAGCACCTTGTCGAAGCGGGCCTTCTCGACGTTCAGGATCTTCCCGCGCAGCGGGAGGATGGCCTGGTAGCTCGCCTGGCGCGCCCGCACGGCGGAGCCGCCGGCCGAGTCGCCCTCGACCAGGAAGAGCTCGGTGTTCTCCGGGTCGCGGTCCGAGCAGTCGTGGAGCTTGCCGGGAAGGTTCGTGTCGAGCACGCCCTTGCGCCGGGCCAGGTCCCGCGCCTTGCGCGCGGCGAGGCGCGCCTGGGCGGCGGAGACCGCCTTCTGGCAGATCGCCCGTGCCTCGGTCGGGTGCTCCTCCAGGTAGTCGCGCAGCTTCTCGTTGACGACCCGCACGACGAAGCCCTGGATCTCGGAGTTGCCGAGCTTGGTCTTCGTCTGGCCCTCGAACTGCGGCTCGCGCAGCTTCACGGAGACGATGGCGGTGAGCCCCTCGCGGGTGTCCGTGCCCTCGAGGTTGTCGTCGCGTTCCTTGAGGATGCCCTTCTCGCGCGCGTAGGTGTTCAGCGTGCCGGTGAGGGCCGTGCGGAAGCCCGAGAGGTGCGTGCCGCCCTCGTGGGTGTTGATGTTGTTCGCGTAGCTGTGGACGGCCTCGGTGTAGCCGCCGGTCCACTGCATCGCGATCTCGAGCATCCCCTCCTCGCCCTCGGCGTCGAAGAAGATGACGTCCTTCTGGATCGGCTCGCGGCCCTCGTTGAGGAACTTCACGAAGTCGACGACGCCGCCGTCGTAGCGGTAGCGCACCTCCTGGCGGCCGCTGCGCTCGTCGACGAGGACGATCTCGAGGCCCCGGGTGAGGAACGCCGTGTCGCGGAAACGCTGGGCCAGCGTGTCGAAGTCGAACTCGGGGTCCTCGAAGATGTCCTCGTCCGGCTTGAACGTGATGGTCGTGCCGGTCCGGTCCGTCGGCTCGGCGCGCTCGATCTCGCCGACCGGCTCGCCGCCGTCCGCGTACCGCTGGCGCCAGACGTAGCCCTCGCGGCTGACGTCGGCGACCAGCGAGGACGAGAGCGCGTTCACGACGCTGACGCCGACCCCGTGCAGCCCGCCCGAGACCTTGTACCCCTCCCCGCCGAACTTGCCGCCGGCGTGGAGCACCGTGAGCACCACCTCGAGCGCGCTCTTGCCGCCCTGGTCGGCCATCTGGGACACCGGGATGCCGCGGCCGTCGTCGGCCACCGTGCACGAACCGTCCGGGTGCAGGGTGACCTCGATGCGCGTGGCGTAGCCCGCCATCGCCTCGTCGACGCTGTTGTCGACCACCTCGTAGACCAGGTGGTGCAGGCCGCGCGCGCCGGTGGACCCGATGTACATCCCGGGTCGCCGCCGAACCGCCTCGAGGCCTTCGAGGACGGTGATGTCCTCCGCGTCGTAGCGAGTGGGGGAGTTGAGCGTCTCGGACGTCCGGTCGGTCAAGGGCTGCGGAGTTCTCCCATGACGGAAAGTGTATCAACCGGAACGGTCGGCACGCCCCGTTTTCTTCCCTCTTTGCAGGGATTTCGCTCGCTGGCGCGCAACCGCCATCGTGCCGGCCGCCGCCCGCGCGAGCAGCGCCCGAAGCTCGGGGTCGGACACGCCCTCGACGGCCGCCTGAGCGCTCGCGCGCTCGTCCGGCGTGGGGCGCGCCGGCGACCGCGCGGCGGCCACCTCGGCGGGCAGCGCGTGGTCGCCCACGACGAAGCGGATGCCGCTCACCGGCACGTCGGGGACCCGCGCGGCCAGGCGCGCCTGGATGGCGTCCCGCGCGGCGTTCAGCTCCTGGGCCCACACCGCGCTCTCGCAGGCCACGGTCAGGACCCCGGCGCGGCTCTGGCGGACCGGGATCGACCGCCGCGCCCCCTGGGCGCCGGCGGCCTGCGGCCAGGCGGCGCGCAGAGCCGCCATGTCGCCCGCCGCGGAGGGGCCGGCCCGGCGCCAGCGGGCGAGGGCGAGCTCGACCGGGATCGGGTCCCTCCGACGGCGGCGGCGGCGCTCAGGCGGCAAGCTCGCCTCCCTTGACGCGCAGGTGGAGCGCGGCCCCCGAGGCTGCGGCGAGGGCGGCGGCGTCCGGGTCCGCGCTCGTCACGAGCGTCTGGCCGCCGCCCGCCAGCGCGTCCAGCAGGGCCCGCCGCCGCCCGGGGTCGAGCTCGGAGAGGACGTCGTCCAGCAGGAGGATCGGGGCGGCCGCTCGCTCGGCGAGATGGTCGCGGCACGCCAGGAGCAGTGCCAGCACCGCCGTCCGCTGCTCGCCCTGGCTGCCCATGCGCCGGAGGTCCAGCCCGTCCTCCGCGCCGATCCAGACGTCGTCGCGGTGCGGCCCGGCGAGCGTCTGCGCGGCGCCCAGGTCGCGCTCCCGTCCCGTGGCCAGAGAGGCGGCGAGCGCTGCGTGCACCTCGCCGTCGGCGACCTGCGCGAGATCGGACGGCGAGGGCTCGAGCGCCACGTCGCCGCCGGGGCCGCCGCCGAGCGCCTCGAGCCAGGCGCAGAAGCGCGGAGCGATCGCCCCCACGGCGGCGCGGCGCGCCAGCACGACCGCCGCGCCGAGCTCTGCGACGCGCGCGTCCCAGGGCGGCAGCCCCGCGGTGCCAGTCAGCCCGGCGCGGATGCGGCGCAGGAGCGCGTTCCGCTGGGCGAGCGCGGCCGTGTAGCCGGCGAGGGCCTCCGCCCCCTCGTCGGCCACCGCCTCGACCAGCCGGTCCACGACGCGGCGGCGGGCGGCGGGCGGCCCCTTCACCGAGCGCAGCTCCTCAGGCAGGAAGACAAGCACGGCGCCGTGGACCCGCCAGGCGGCGAGCGCGCGCACGGCCTGGCCGTCGACGCGAAGGCGCCGGCCGAGCCCTGCCTGGACCCCGATCTCGCGCAGGGACGGGCCGTCCGGGCCCTCGAGCTCGAGCGCGACGCGCAGCGCCTGGGCCCCGCGGCGGACCGCCTCGGACTCTCGCGCCGTCCGCGGCGAGACGCCCAGCGTGCCGAGCACGATCGCCTCGACCAGCGACGTCTTGCCGGCGCCGTTCGGGCCGCTGACGACGACGAGGCCCTGCGGCAGCTCGATGCGGGCCCGCCGCCAGGGGCGCAGGTCCGCGACCTCCAGGGAGCGCGCCCACCAGGCCCCGCCGCCGGACGGGCGGCCCGGCGCCGCCGCAAGGCGGGCCTGACCCGTCGCCGGCATCCCTACACGTTGAGCCGGATGGGCATCAGGAGGTAGCGATAGTCCTCGCCGGCCCCCCTGAGCAGCCCCGGGCGCAGCGGGCTGATGAGCCCGAGGCGGATCTCGTCGCCGTCCACGCTCTCCGCCCCGTCGCGCAGGAACTCGGCGTTGAAGCCGATCTCGAGCGGCTCGCCGGTGAATGCGACGGGCAGCGACTCGCGTCCCTCGCCCAGCTGCTCGCTGATCGTCGAGACCGTCACCTGGCCCTGGTCGAATGCCAGCCGGATCGGCGCGCTGCGCTGCGCCAGCACCCCGATGCGGGTCAGCACGGCGAGCAGCTCGCCGCGGTCGAAGGCCACCTCGTGCTCGAAGCGGTCCGGGATCAGCTGCCGGAAGTCGGGGAACTGGCCGTCGATGAGGCGGCTGGTGAGGCGGACGCCGCCGACCCGGAAGAGCGCCTGGGACTCCCCGAGCACACACTCGATGCTCTCCGCCCGCGCGGCGGCGGCCAGCCGCGCGACCTCGGCGAGGGCCCGCGCCGGCACGATCGCCTCGCGGGGCTCCGGGGGCGCGTCGTCGAGGTCGGTGCGCTTGACCGCCAGCCGGTAGGAGTCGGTGGCGACCATCGTGAGCCCGTCGCCGTCGATGCGGCAGAGCACGCCGGTCAGTACCGGCCGCGTGTCGTCGCGCGAGGCCGCGCGCACGATGCGCTCCGCCGTCTGGGCGAAGCGGTCGGCGGGGACCACGAGGCCCGCGCCCTCGTCTGGGGGGAGCTCCGGGAAGTCGGCGGCCTGGAGGCAGTTCAGCGTGAACGCCGACTGGCCGCCGGTGAGGCTGACGACGCCCTCGTTCGCGCGGTGCTCGAGCGTGACCGGGCCGTCGGCCATCGTGCGCACGATGTCGGCGGTCAGCCGCGGGAGCACCACCGCGCCTCCTTCCTCGACCGAGGCCTCGAGCGGCACCCGCAGCGAGAGCTCCATGTCCGTGGCCGCGAGCTCGATCGTCCCCTGCTCCGCGCCCAGGCGCACCTGTCCCAGCACCGGGATGGTGCTCTTCGAGGAGGCCGCGCGTGCGGCCAGGGCGAGTTTCGTCGCCAGCTCGTCTCTCGGGCTGGTGAGGCGCATCTGGCGGGACCCTATCCGTTCGACCGGACGGGGGGCGCCGGGCAGGACCGCGCCTGACGGGTTCCAACCATGTTTCAAAGGGGTTTTGATGTGGTGGTGGCGGTGTGACCTGGGGGCGGCGCGGAGAGCCGAAGAAGTGCCTGCTCGGAGCGGGGATTCGCTCCCGGGCGTGGTGTGCGCCGGCCTGGGATCGCCGGGGTTCGCGTACACAACCTCCTGGCCGGGCGGGCGGACGGCACTGGGGCCCCGTCCTGGCTCCACATGCCGTCCACCGGCACTCCACGAGGTCCTCGACAGGGCCGGCGTCCGGCGGCCCCCGGTCAGACCTGCGTCTTCAGCCTGTGGGTGAGGTTCTGGACAGCGGCGAAGACCTCCCCCTCGTCCGCCATCTGGCGCCCGACCTTGTTGACGGCGTACATCACGGTCGTGTGGTCGCGGTCGCCGAAGGCCCGCCCGAGCGTCGGCAGCGAGCTCTGGGTGAGCTCGCGCGCGAGGTACATCGCGACCTGCCGGGGGACCACGACGCGCTTCTCCCGCTTCTCGCCGACCAGCTCGTCGAGCGAGACCCCGTAGTGGCGGCAGACCTCCTGCTGGACCATGTCCACCGTGATCGTGCAGCCGCCGGCCGGCAGGTAGTCCTGCAGCACCTGGCGGGCGAGATCGACGGTGATCTCCCCGCCGCCGGCGTGCGTGGCGTGCGCGACCACGCGCGTCAGCGCGCCCTCGAGCTCGCGGACGTTGTCCTGAAGGCGGGCGGCGATGAAGGGCAGCACCTCGGGGTCCGGGATGAGGTAGCCGCCCTGCTGCACCTTCTTGCGCAGGATCGCGATGCGGGTCTCGAGGTCGGGCGGCTGCACGTCGGTCATCAGCCCCATCTCGAAGCGGGAGCGCAGGCGCTCCTCGAGCGTCGCGATGGCCTTGGGCGGGCGGTCCGAGGAGATCACGACCTGCTTGCCCGCCTCGTAGAGCGCGTTGAACGTGTGGAAGAACTCCTCCTGCGTCTGCTCCTTGCCCTCCAGCGACTGGATGTCGTCGATGAGCAGGACGTCGGCGCTCCGGTAGCGGTCCTTGAACGCGCGGATGCCGCCGTCGCGGAGCGCGTTGATGAAGTCGCTCGTGAACGTCTCGGCGGAGACGTAGCGCACCTGGAGCTCCGGGTTGTTCCGTGCGACGAAGTGCCCGATGGCCTGGAGCAGGTGGGTCTTGCCGAGGCCGACCCCGCCGTAGATGAAGAATGGGTTGTAGGCGTTCGCCGGCGCCTCCGCCACGGCCAGCGCGGCGGCGTTGGCGAAGCGGTTGGACGGGCCGGTGACGAAGTTCTCGAACGTGAAGCGCTCCTGCAGGCGCCCGTGGACGCGGCCGGCCTCGGGCTGCGGCGGCAGCGGGGCCGGGACGGGCGGCGGCGTCTCCTCGTCGACGGGGCCGGAGGGGGCCACCAGCACGTCGACCCCGATGTCGGTGCCGAGCACCTCGAACAGCGCGTCCTTCAGCACCGGCTGGTACCGCTGCATGACCCAGCCGCGGGCGAACTCGGTCTCGACGGCGAGCGTGATGTGGTCGCCGTCGAGCCGGATGGCGCGCGCCCGGTCGAACATGAGGTTGTACGTGGCGGTGTTGAGCGTCGCCCTGAGGAACTCGCGCACCTGTGCCCAGAGGGCCTGGAGATGCTCCTCCGGCGCCGAGGGCGCGGGCTGGGGCTGGAGGCTCAAAACAGGGCCGCGACGAGCCGGGTTCCATCGGGCGTCAGGCTGCGGGCGCCGTCCGGCGCCCGCGCCACCAGCCCGCGGTGCTCGAGCAGCACCAGCTCGCGCCCGCACTCGCCGATGTGCGCGTCGAGCTCGGCCGCGAGGCGCACCGCGTCGGCCGGGTCGAGCTCCACCAGCAGGGCGAGGATCCGCCGCGCCAGCTCGGAGGGCTCGTTCCGTCCGTCGGCGTCGGACGTGCCCGGCAGGCACAGCGTCACGACCGTGCCGCCGCCGATGTTGTCCTCGAGCGCGAGGGTGCCCCCGGCCTGCTGCAGCACCGATGCCGCGACGGCGAGGCCGGAGCCGACTCCGCGCACGACCTGGCGCGCCTGGTCGCAGGCCGACGAGAAGCCGGGCTCGAGCGCGAGCGCCTTGTCGGCGATGCCCGGGCCCCGGTCCGCGACGCGCACCGTGCACCCTCCGTCGAGCACGGTCACCACGGCGCCGGCGAACCCCGCGTGGATCAGGTTCTCGACGACCTCCCGGAGGGCGAGCACGGGGACCCGGCTGGCGGCCGCGGCGCGCTCGAACAGGGCCTCGACCAGCTCGCACGGGCAGGGGGCCGCGAGGTTCTCGACGGCGGGCGGCTCGGCGCGGTCGACCAGGTGCGCGAACCGGGCGGCGGGGGAGCCGTCGCGGCCCTCTGAGCGGGCGTCGGGTAGGGGGGTGAGGGCGAGCGCTGAGGACATCGGGCGGCCGGGAGGGGCGCGATCGTACCAACGGCTCAGAGGCCGCTGGAAGGGGCCTGCGGGGCTGTGGAGAGGAAATGACCGAGGGTGCGGCAAAATTGCCGGGCGGGTCCCGCGAACGGCCTGACGGCCACCCTCTGATGCGGCTCCACGACAGCGATCGCACCGTTTCCACAAGGCTTTCCACATCTGTGGAGGGACCGATCGTCACCGGCGGCCGGAGCGCTCCGGTGCTGGGGAGCGCCTCTGGTAGACTCGGCCGCGTCCGGTGTCCGCCCGCACCGTTGCCGCGGGCGATCAGAGTGCGACGCTGATCCGCCGTCGGCGGCCTCGCCGGGGCTCACACCGTCAAGGAGCATGCGCGTCCCGTGAAGAGGACCTACCAGCCGAACAAGCGCAAGCGGAAGAAGACCCACGGGTTCCGCAAGCGGATGAGCACGCGGGGCGGCCGCGCCATCCTGAAGCGCCGGCGCGCCAAGGGGCGGGCTCGCCTCTCCGCGTAGACGCGGAGGCGCGCGACATGGAGCCCGGGGGCGCAACCCCACGGGCCCGCCGGGCCCGCATCAGCCGCTCCGGCGACTTCGACGCCGTGTACCGGCGTGGACGCTCTGTGGCGGACCGCGTGATGGTCGTCTATGCCTTCCGCCGTCCGGATGCGGCGGCGGGTGACCCGGCGAGGCTCGGATTGTCGGTCTCGCGAAAGGTCGGTGGCGCCGTGGAGCGCAACCGCGTCAAGCGCGTGCTGCGCGAGCAGTTCGCCGAGGTCGCGGGGCGGCTCGAGGGCGTGGACGTGGTCGTCATCGCGCGGCCGGGCCTCTTCGAGCTCATCGAGCAGCACGGCAGCGCCGTGCTCGGCGAGCGCCTCGCGGCGCTGCTCGAGCGCGTCCGCGAGCCGGAGCAGGGGGCCGCCGCGTGATGCGGACGATCGCGGTCCTCCCGATCCGCGCGTACCAGCGCGTCGTCTCGCCGATGCTCGGCCAGCGCTGCAGGTACTACCCGAGCTGCTCCGAGTACGCCGCCCAGGCGATCCGGGAGTTCGGGGTGATGCGCGGCATGGTGCTCGCCGGCTGGCGCCTGCTGCGCTGCAACCCGCTGAGCCACGGGGGCGTCGACCATCCGCACGACCAGCGGGTGTTCGGCAGATGAATCCGCTCACCCCGCTCGAGGACCTGTTCCGGCAGATCCTCATCTTCCTTCACGACAGCGGCAACCTCACCTACGGCTGGTGCATCGTCGTCCTCACCGTGATGGTGCGGGTCGTGATCCTGCCGCTCTACATCACGCAGTACCGGTCGGCGCGGAAGATGCAGGCGCTCTCCCCGCAGATCAAGGAGCTGCAGAAGAAGTACGCCTCGGACAAGAAGAAGCAACAGGAAGAGACCATGCGCCTCTTCCAGGAGAACAAGGTCAACCCGTTCGGCTCCTGCCTGCCGATCGTGGTCCAGATCCCGGTCTTCCTGTCGCTCTACTTCGTCCTGAAGAACTTCGAGAAGCACATCACCGACACGACGCATCTCGGGTTCATGCAGGTGATCCCGGACATCACCCAGGAGTTCCGCACGATCGGCTGGGGCGCTGCGGTCATCGCGGTCATCTACGGCCTCTCGCAGCTCCTGGCCTCGGAGCTGTCGATCACTCCGACGACGCCGGACCTGCAGAAGCGGCTCTTCCGCCTCATGCCGATTGCGATCGTGGGGTTCCTGTTCCTCTACAACGTCCCCGCCGGCCTCGTCCTCTACTGGATGACCACGAACCTGTGGACCGCCGGCCAGCAGCTGATCCTGAAGCGCCAGGTCGGTCCGACCCTGCAGCTGGCCTCCGCGCCGGCGCCTGCCACGGCCGCGGCCGCGAGGGGGTCGCGCACGCCGCCCAAGCAGGTCGAGGCGGCCGAGGGCCAGCCTGGCCAGCAGCGGCAGCCCAAGCAGCAGAGGAAGCGCCCGAAGGGCGCCCCGGTCGCCGGGGACGGAGCCGCCGCGACGGGCGCCGACGGGCGGTCCTCGGGGCGGGTCGAGACGCAGGATCCGGTCGAGACGCAGGATCCCGTCGAGGCCCAGGAGCCGGTCGAGGCGCCGGAGGCCAGCGAGGCCCCCGAGCCGGTCGAGGCACCGGAGCCCGAGCAGGCGCCGAACGGGGCGCCCCCGGCGCGCGAGACCCCGAGCCCGGCGCCGCAGGGCGGGGGCCAGCGATCCCGGCAGCCAGGCCGCCCAGCGCAGGCGCAGCGACGCCGGCCGCCCAAGAAACGGCGGTGAGCGACGCCACGGTCACCGTGGAGCGCCTGCTCAGGGCGGTCCTCGACGGGTTCGGCCTCGAAGGCGCGGTGAGCGTCGAGGAGGACGCTGAGCGCGGCGTCGTCGCGGTGATCGACGGCGCCGGCCTGGAGCCGCTCGTCGGGCGGGACGGCGAGGTGATCGACGCGATCCAGTACCTCGCCCACCAGGCGATCATGCGCACCGGCGACGGCGAGCGGCGGCGCGTGCTCGTGGACGTGGCCGGCTATCGCGAGCGCCGCCGCGTGCAGCTCGAGCGTCTCGCCGAGCACGCCGCGACCGAGGCGCTCCGCCACCAGGAGGAGATCGAGCTCGACGCCATGACGCCGCACGACCGGCGGATCGTCCACCTGGCGCTCGCGGGCCGGGGGGACATCGTCACCAGGAGCGAGGGCGAGGAGCCTCACCGGCGCATCGTGGTGCTGCCTGCAGCGCTCGCCGCCGACGACGTTTGACGTGAAACGTTGAAGTCGCACTCGGCGGTTGAGCGGCCGCGCCGAAGGCGTGCCGCGAATAGGCCGACCAAGAGCCGTAGCCGAGTGCGACGGATAGAGACCTCAGCCTGACAGTGACAGTCGGTGGGGCCCCGCTGGCGCCGGTCGAGCTCCTGCTGGCCCGCTGCCACGGGATGGGCGTGGATCTCGATCCCGCCGCCGCCGCCGCTCTCGTGGCGCTCCTCGACCGCTTGGCCCTCGAGCCGCAGAACCTCACTGCGATCGACGACGTCCGCGACGGCGTCGAGCGTCACCTGGCCGACAGCCTGGCCGCAGTGCCGCTGCCCGCCGTGTCCGGCGCGGAGCGGGCCGTCGACCTCGGAAGCGGCGGCGGGTTCCCCGGGATCCCGCTTGCCGTCGCGCATCCCGCGCTCTCGGTAACACTGGTCGAGTCCGAGCGGCGCAAGGCCGACTGGCTCCGACGCGCGTCCGCCGGCTTGCCTAACGTACGGGTCGTGCCCGAGCGGACGGAGACCCTCGCGACCGCCGAGCGGGAGCGGTTCGCGGTGGCGACCGCGCGCGCGCTCGGTCCGCTGCCGGTCGTGCTCGAGCTCGCCGCGCCGCTCCTGGCCCCGGGCGGCACGCTGGTCGCGTGGCGCGGCCCCCGGGACGCCGACGAGGAAGCGCGGGCGGCGACCGCGGCCTCGGAGCTGGGACTTGAGCCTGCCGCGGTCCACCCGGTGAGCCCCTTTCCGGGCGCCCGGCGGCACCTGCACGAGTACGTGAAGATCGGGCCGACGCCGGCGCGCTACCCCCGCCGCCCCGGCCGCGCGGCGAAGCGGCCGCTGGCGTGATCTACGCCGTCGTCAACCAGAAGGGCGGCGTTGGGAAGACAACGACCTCGGTGAACCTGGCGGCCTGCCTGGCCGCGACGGGCGAGCGCGTCCTGCTCGTGGACGTCGATCCGCAGGCCAACGCGACGAGCGGCCTCGGCGTCGGCGGCGCGGATCC
>DATFWK010000079.1:0-5852 GCA_035259345.1 Miltoncostaeaceae bacterium
CGACCCGGGCTGGGGCGCCGAGCCGCAGGAGGCCTGGGGCGTGCTGGACGTCGGCGGCCGGACGACGCCCGTGCCGACCGAGCCCGGCGCCTACGAGCGCTTCTACGAGGGCGTGCGGGACGCCGTCCGCGGCACCGGGCCGGCGCCGGTGGACCCGGCCGACGCGGTGGCGGCGCTCGAGGTCATCGAGGCCGCCCGCGTCTCGAGCGCCGAGCGGCGCGTGGTCGTGCTCTCCTCCTGAGCCGCCTCAGACCGACCGCTGGTACGCCCGGAAGGCCCGCGTCGCGAGCCAGGCGCACACGAGCGTGAAGCCGAGGAGCAGCGCGCCGCGCGACAGCACGAGGCTCCAGTCCACCGACGAGCTCACGGCCTCCCGGCCCGCCGTGGCGGCCCAGTCCACCGGGTTGACGCGGGCGACGTCCTGGATCCAGATCGGCATCAGGCTGCGCTGCATGAAGACGGCGGAGAGGAACGTGAGGGGCAGGAGCAGGAGCTGGACCGCGCCGATGATCGACTCCTCCCGGCGCAGGACCAGCGCGAGCGCGATGGAGAGCGCGCCGAAGCCCCCGCCCAGCAGGATCGCCGCGACGATGAGCAGGACCACGCCGACGATCCCGCCCGGGAAGTGCGCCCCGATGGCGAACGCGATCAGGATGATGATGAGCGACTGCACGATCGTGACCATCGCCTGCTGCATGAGCCGGCCCGCGATCAGCGCCCCGCGCGTGACCGGCGAGACGAGGAAGCGGTCGAGCACGCCGCGGTCGAGGTCGTTGATGATGTTCATGCCGGCCCAGCCGCCGGAGAACAGCGCCGTCAGGACGACGATGCCCGGCGCGAAGAAGTCGATGTAGGAGTCGGCCGCGAAGCCGGGGATCTCGGTCACCTTGCGGAAGACCGCGCTGTAGAGCAGCAGGTAGACGAGCGGCTGGGCGAGCGAGATCGCGATCCACCAGGGCTGGCGGACGAGGTTGCGAAGGTCCCGCTGGCTCATGAACCACGAGTCGGCGAAGGCGGTCATCGGGCGTCCTCCTCTCGGTCGCGGTCGCGCGCCCCGAACGCGCGGCCGGTGTGGCGCAGGTACACGTCGTCCAGCGAGGGCCGGGCGACCGTGACGGCCTGGACCTCGACACCGGCACCCTCGAGCGCGCCGAGCATGGCCGGCACGGCGGTGGCGCCGTCGGGGACGCGGGCGCGCAGCGTCTGGCCGTCGAGCGCGATCTCGCGCACCCCCGGGA
Source organism: Miltoncostaeaceae bacterium (assembly GCA_035259345.1). Lineage (GTDB taxonomy): Bacteria > Actinomycetota > Thermoleophilia > Miltoncostaeales > Miltoncostaeaceae > DATFWK01. Next base: position 1,239 of record DATFWK010000079.1, read on the forward strand.
CCCGCTCGATCGCCCCCGTCGCGTTGCCGTTGGCCTCGGGGCGGCCCAGCTCGACGACGACCGAGTCGCCCATGAGCTCGCTCTTCAGCTCCTCCGGCGAGCCCTCGGCGACGACCGTGCCGCGGTCGATGATCGCGAGGCGCGCGGCGAGGTGGTCGGCCTCCTCGAGGTAGTGCGTCGTCAGCAGGATCGTCAGGCCCTCGTCGCGGACCAGCCGCTCGATCTCGGCCCACATCTCGACGCGGATCTCCGGGTCCAGCCCGGTCGTGGGCTCGTCGAGGAGCAGGACGGCCGGGCGGTGGACGAGCCCCATCGCCAGGTCGAGCCGCCGCTGCATGCCCCCCGAGTAGGTTCGTACGATGCGCCGGGCGGCCTCGTCCAGGCGGAAGCGCTCGAGCAGCGATTCGACCCGGGTGGCGAGCTCGCGACCGCGCAGGCCGTAGAGGCGGCCCTGAAGCTCGAGGTTCTCGCGCCCGGTGGCCTCGATGTCGACGCCCGGCCGCTGCGCCACGACCCCGATCGCGCGCCGCACCCGGTCGGGCTGGCGCAGCACGTCGTGGCCGGCGACGCGCGCGGCGCCGGAGTCGGGTCGCGACAGCGTCGTCAGGATCTTCACGGTGGTCGACTTGCCGGCGCCGTTCGGCCCGAGCAGCCCGAAGACCGTGCCCGCCTCGACGTCGAACGACAGCCCGTCGAGGGCCCGCACCCGCTTGTAGGTCTTGACCAGGTCGCGCGCGGAGATCGCGCTCTCCATCCGTCCCTCCATCTCCTCGGGGCTGGCCCGCAGGCCGGCGCCCCTGTACCCTTACTCGACGATCGAATCACTCGACTATCGAAAGAACTGCTCGGCAGGGTATGCCCAAGAAGGTTCGATTGTCAAGAGATCAGCGCCAGGCGCTCCTCGAAGACCTCTTCACCGAGGTGCGCATGCACCAGAACGCCCAGGATGCCTTCGACGATGCCGCCTGCGCCCTCCTCGGCATCAACCGCAGCGACGGGCGGGCCCTCGACATCATCGAGCGCCGGGGCCCGGTCACCGCAGGCGAGCTCGCGCGCGAGGCCGGCCTCTCCACCGCCGCGATCACGGCGCTGCTCGACCGCATGGAGCGCGTCGGCTACGTCCGCCGGGTGCGCGACACGGCGGACCGGCGGCGCGTGCTCGTCGAGCTGACGGACGAGGCGCGGCGGCGGGCATGGGCGATCTGGGGCCCGATCGCCGAGGAGGCGCCCGCCTCGCTCGCCGGGTACTCGGACGAGGACCTGGCCGTCATCAGGGACTTCCTGCGGGGCGGCCGCGACTTCCTGACGCGCCATCTGGCCCGGATCGCGCCGGACCGGGTCGCCGACCGGGCGGATGCGCCCGGCGGCGGGGGATGATCCCGGGGAGAACCGCGAACGAAGGAGCCGGCCCGTGTGCGCCCCGTACGACGCCCTCCCCCCAATCCCGCCGATGGCCGGTGCGGCGGTCTCCCATCGCCGGCTGGTGCTCGAGGCCGAGGACGGGAACCGCTTCATGGCGTTCGCCGGCCTCCCCGACCGCCCGACCGGCGCCGGCGTCGTCGTGATGCCGGACATTCGCGGGCTCTTCCGCTTCTACGAGGAGGTCGCCCTGCGCCTCGCCGAGCAGGGCCTCACCGCGGTGGCGATCGACTACTTCGGGCGGACCGCGGGGACGTCGGAGCGCGACGAGGACTTTCCGGGCCGCGACCACGCAGCCCGCACGACGCCGGAGGGGGTCCGGATGGACGTCGCCGCCGCGGTGGCCTGGCTCCGCTCCGACGAGGGGGGCGGGGTCGCCGACGTCTTCACCCTCGGCTTCTGCTTCGGGGGCGCGCACTCATGGCTGCAGGCGGCCGGCCGACACGGCCTCGCCGGGGCGATCGGCTTCTACGGGCGGCCGAACCGGGCGGGGCTGAGCGAGGACCCGGGCGCGCTCCAGCGGGCGGGTGAGCTGCGCGCCCCGATCCTCGCGCTCATGGGCGGCGCGGACGCGGCGATCCCGCCGGACGTCGTGGAGGCCTTCGACGCGGCGCTGGACGAGGCCGGCGTCGAGCACCAGGTCGTGACCTACCCGGGCGCCCCGCACAGCTTCTTCGACCGCCACTTCGAGGAGCACGCGGCGGCCTCGGAGGATGCCTGGGGGCGCACCCTGGGCTTCATCGACGCCCACCGCTCGCGCGCCTAGCGGCGATCGGGCTGACCGGGCGTCAGCCGTCCCAGTATGGCGCCGAGCGCCACCAGGTCCTGCGGGTCGAGCGGGGCTGCGAAGAGCTCGGCGACGCCGGCGAGGTGGGTCCGCGAGGCGCTGCGGAGGGCAGCCCGGCCGGCGTCGGTCAGCGCGACGGCGTGCCCGCGCCGGTCACCGGGGCTCTCGACCCGCGCCACGAGCCCGGCGCGCTCGAGCCCCTGCAGGAGCCGCGTGATGCCGGAGCGGGTGAGGAGCACCCGCCGGGCCAGCTCGACCGGGCGCAGGCCGCGGGGGCCGCCGTCGCGCAGCTGGACCAGCACGTCGAAGTCGCTCAGCGTGAGGCCGTGGCGCTCGCGCAGGTCGCGCTCGAGCTCGCGGGTGATCGTGTTGTGAGCCTTGAGGAAGGCGACCCACGCGGCCAGCTGGGCAGGGGTGAGCGCCGCACCGTCCCCTCGCGCGCGCTCCCTCGCCTGCGTGGTCACCGCGGCGATCGCGCGGCCCTCGGGTTGGGCAGCGGCGTGAGGATGTGCTCCAGGCGGTCGCGCAGCTGCTCGTAGTCCGGCGGCAGCGACAGGCGCTCGCCGAGCGTCTCGAGCGGCTCGTCCGCCGTGAAGCCCGGCCCCTGCGTCGCGATCTCGAACAGGACGCCGCTCGGCTCCCGGAAGTAGATCGACCGGAAGTAGAAGCGGTCGATGACCGGCGTGGGCCGGCCGCCGGCCTCGATCACCCGGGCCCGCCAGGCCTCGTGGTCCGGAATCGTGGAGCTCCACGCCACGTGGTGCACGGATCCGGCGCCCTGGACGCCGTAGAGCTCGGGCGGGGCATCCACGACGTAGCGGGACCCGCGCCGCTCCCCGCGCGCCTCCCAGCCCTCGTCCGTGGGCTCGAAGCCGAGGCCGCCCTCGAGCAGCGGCCGGCTCGCGTCCGGGCGGGCGACGTAGGCGCGCACGCCGTCGAAGCCCTGCAGGGCCATCGCGTGCGGGATCTCCGGGTGCTCGGCGGTCAGGGGCGCGTCCGGCGCCGTCGAGATCAGGAGCTGGTGCTCGAAGCGCTCCGGATCGGCGAAGCGCAGCGTGCCGTCCTCGCGGGAGGTCGCCACGCCGGCGTCGCCGAGGCGCTGCTCCCAGAAGTCGACGGCCTCGGACGAGCCGACCCGCCAGAGGATCCGGTGGACCATCCCCGCGCCCGGCCGGCCCTGCGCGGCTCCCGGGTACTCGAAGAACGTCAGGTCGAAGCCGGGGCTGCCCTCCTCGTCCCCGTAGAACAGGTGGTACACGGTGGGGTCGTCCTGGTTGACCGTCTTCTTCACCAGCCGCAGGCCGAGGAGGCCCGCGTAGAACTCCACGTTCTGCGGGGCGTCGCCCGTGATCGCGGTGATGTGGTGGATGCCGTCGAGTCGCATGTCGTGGTCTCCCGGCCCGTGGGGCCTCCGCGTCAAAGTTGCTGCGCACGCAACGATAGCGGGATGTCGAGGAGACGGCCCGGCCGCTGCGACAGGGCCAGCGGGCTATGCTCGGCTCGTGGTCCGCCGGATCCTGATCGTCTGGGCCTGCAACATCGCCGCGCTCTTCGTGGCGTCGGTCTTCATCTCGGGCATCAGCTACCAGCACGACTTCTGGGTGCTGGTGCTCGCCGGCCTGGTCTTCGGGCTGGTGAACAGCCTGGTGAAGCCGATCGTCAAGCTCCTCGCGCTGCCGCTGGCGGTCATCACCCTCGGCATCGCGTTCTTCTTCGTGAACCTGCTGATGCTCTACCTGACGTCGTGGATCGTGCCGGGCTTCAGCATCGACCACTTCTCCGACGCCATCTGGGGCACGATCATCATCTGGGCCGTCAACACCGTGCTCTACTCGGTGTTCGGCGTGAACGACTGGCGCGAGGCGCGCACCGCCGGCTGAGCCCAAGGGCGCCCGCGCGGGCGGGCGCCCCCTGCGAGCGTCGTCCTACGGCACGGCGAGCGCCGACGGCAGCGGGCCCAGGCGCGCGATGCTCTGGAACACCGAGAAGCTCGGCTTCTTGCTCCCGGTCTGGCGCTGGAGTCCCCCCGGCCAGACCGGGTTGTCCTGGAGGTTGAACCAGATGACCACCGGGACGCGCTTGTTCTTGATCGACTTCAGGCCGAAGATCTGGCGCAGGTACTTCGCCTGCTGGGAGATCGAGACCACCGTCAGGCGGATCGGCGTGATCTGGGTCGTGTACCCGGCCTCGGTGATGTAGAGGGGCAGGCCGCGCTTGAACTTGTCGATCTCCTTCAACAGCGGCGGGACGCTGGCCCAGTTCGGGTAGACGACCGTCTTCGCGGTCGGCGGCAGCGCCGGGTAGATGTGCTGGCTGTACGCGTCGAACTTGAGCGTCCGCTTGAAGGTGCGAAGGCCCTTGAGCCAGTCGAGCGCGCCGAGGCCGACGTCGTCGAGGGCGCCCTTCTT
>DATFWK010000080.1:0-3248 GCA_035259345.1 Miltoncostaeaceae bacterium
GGACTTCTACGCGATCGGGTCGAACCCGGAGGCTGCGCGCCTGGCGGGCATCCCCGTCGAGCGGCGGATCTTCACGACGTTCGCGCTCAGCGGCATGATCGCGGGGGTCGCCGGGGCGCTCTGGCTCTCCTACTTCGGATCCGTCGACGCGATCGCGGGCACGGGCTACGAGTTCGTCGTGATCTCCGCGGTCGTGGTCGGCGGCGTCGCGATCTTCGGCGGCAGCGGCAGCGTGATCGGGGCCGTCCTCGGCGCGATCCTGCTGCAGACGATCGCGAGCGCCCTGCCCAGCGCGAACATCTCGTCGAACTGGGAGCTGGCGGTGCAGGGCGGCCTGCTGGTGGGGGCGATCGCCCTCGACCGGCTGGTGTCGGTGCGCGTCGCGCCGGCCCTCAGGACGCGAAGGAGCGGCCGTGGCAAGGCCTGAGACGCCGGCCCCCCAGGCCGCCGAGGCCGCCTCGCCGAGCCCCCTGCGTGAGATCGTGCGCCGGCTCGCGCGCTGGGAGACCGGCCTGGTCCTCCTGTTCATCGGCACGCTGATCTTCGGCGCGAACGCATCGCCGGCGTTCACGCAGTCGACGACCTTCTTCTTCGTCGGCCTGAACATCGGCGAGGTCGCGATCATGGCCCTGCCGCTCGCCCTCATCATCATCACCGGGGAGATCGACCTGTCCGTGGCGTCGATCCTCGGCCTCTCCGGCGTCGTTTTGGCGGAGCTGGCCGGCCACGGCTGGCCGATCCAGGCCGCGATCGTCATGGCCCTCGTCGTCGGCGCCGCCTGCGGCCTGTTCAACGGCTTCCTGATCACGCGGCTCGGCCTGCCGTCCCTCGCGGTGACGATCGGGACGCTCGCGCTCTTCCGGGGGATCGCGCAGATCATCCTGCCCAACGACACCCTGGCCGGGCTGCCGGCCTCGCTCACGAAGATCGGGGTGGTGCCGATCCCCAACACCCAGATCCCGTACTCGATCGCGATCTTCGGGTTCCTCGCGATCGTCGTCGCGATCGCGCTCCATGCCACCCCGCTGGGGCGCTCGATCTTCGCGATCGGGCTGAACCGCGAGGCGGCGTTCTTCTCGGGTGTGCGCGTTAAGCGCATCCAGCTCTGGCTGTTCGTCCTCTCCGGGGTGCTCTCTGCGCTCGCCGGCGTCCTGTTCACGTTCCGGTTCGCCTCGGCCCGCTATGACTCCGGCGTCGGGCTCGAGCTCGACGTCATCACCGCGTGCCTGCTCGGCGGCATCTCGATCTTCGGCGGCCGCGGCACGATCTTCGGCGTGGTGCTCGCGCTCGCGATCCTGGGCAGCCTCCGCCAGGCGCTGACGCTCGAGAACGTCTCGCCGCAGGAGCAGAGCATCGTGGTCGGCGGCCTCCTGCTCCTCAGCGTGATCGTCCCGAGCGCCGGCGGCGTCTACCGGCGCACGCGGGCGCAGGTCCAGGCCTTCCGGCAGCGCCGGCGAGCACGGGGGGCACCGGCGCAGGCGCCCGCGGCGGGCGAGGCGGCGCCGTGACCGGGACGGTGCCGGCGTGGCCGTGACGGCCGCGCAGGCGGTGGGCCGGCGGACCGCCGAGCCGGCGCGGATCGGCGTCTTCGGCATCGGCCTCGCCGCCTACTGGGACCAGTTCACGGGGCTGCGCGAGCGGCTCGAGGGATACCAGCGCGGGCTCGAGGAGCGCCTGCGCGACCTCGGGGCGGAGGTGGTCTCGGCCGGCCTCGTGGACACGCCGCAGGCCGCGCGGGCGGCCGGCGCGCGGCTCGCCGAGGCCCGCGTCGGGCTGATCCTGCTCTACACGGCGACGTACGCCACCTCGTCCCAGGTCCTGCCGGTCGTGCAGGCCGCGGGCGTGCCGGTCGTGATCCTCAACCTCCAGCCGACGCGCTCGCTCGACTACGAGGCCATGACGACCGGCGAGTGGCTCGCCAACTGCTCGGCGTGCTGCGTCCCCGAGCTCGCCGGCGCCTTCACCCGGGCCCGAGTCTCCTACCGGACGGTCACCGGCACGCTCGACGATCCGCTCGCCTGGGAGGCCATCGGCGAGTGGGTGGACGCGGCCGCCGCCGTGGCGGGCCTGCGCGCCGCGCGGCTCGGGTTCATGGGGCACACCTATCCGGGCATGCTCGATATGTACTCGGACTTCACGCAGGTCCACGCCCAGGCCGGCGTCCACGTCGAGGTGCTCGAGATCGACGACCTGGTCGCGCGCGTCGAGGCCGCCGGCGCCGCCGAGGTCGCGCGGAAGGGCGAGGAGATCCGGGCGATGTTCGACCTCGCCGACCCGGGCGTCGACCCGATCGCGGACGAGATCTCCCCGGAGGCCTTCGAGTGGTCGGCGCGGGTCGCGGCCGGGCTCGACCGGCTGGTCGCCGACTTCGCGCTCGACGGGCTCACGTACTACTACCGGGGCGTCGGCGGGAACGTGAACGAGCGCGTGACCGCGGGGCTGATCGTCGGGAACTCGCTGCTCACCGCCCGCGGCGTGCCGACGTCGGGCGAGGGCGACCTCAAGACCAACGTCGCGCAGCTCCTGATGGACCGACTCGGGGCGGGCGGGTCGTACACCGAGTTCTACGCCCTCGACTTCGACGAGGGCTTCGTGCTCATGGGCCACGACGGGCCCGGGCACATCGCGATCGCCGAGGGGCGGCCGGTGGTTCGGGCGCTCAAGCTCTACCACGGCAAGTCCGGCGCCGGGCTGTCGGTCGAGTTCAAGGTCCGCCTGGGGCCGGTCACGATCCTCGGGCTCTCCCAGACCGCCGACGGGCGGCTGAAGATGATCGCCGCCGAGGGGGAGTCGATCGCCGGGCCGACGTTCCGCATCGGCAACACGAACTCGCGCCTCCGCTTCGGTCCGGGGCCGGCCCCCTTCATGGACGCGTGGTGCGCGGAGGGGCCGACGCACCACGTGGCGCTGGGCGTCGGGCACCAGCTGGGACGGGTCCGCAAGGCCGCCGCGCTGCTGGGCATCGAGCTCGCGACGGTCGCGTAGCCGCCGGTGCGGATCGCCCTGCTGGTGACGTGCCTCGCCGACACGGTGATGCCGCAGGCGGCGCGGGCGACCGTCTCGGTGCTCGAGCGCCTCGGCCATGAGGTGGTCTTCCCCGAGGCGCAGACATGCTGCGGCCAGATGCACCTCAACACCGGCTACCTGCCCGAGGCCGCGCGGCTGGCGCGGCGGACCGCCGAGGTCTTCGCCGACCACGAGGTGATCGTGGCGCCGTCGGCCTCCTGCGTGGGGACCATCCGCCACCA
>DATFWK010000081.1:0-3752 GCA_035259345.1 Miltoncostaeaceae bacterium
GCGACCGCAAGCTGGGCGACCGGCGGCGTCCGGTCGATCCGGATGACGCGCTCCGCGCTCGGCGCGCTGGTCCACCCCGCGCCGTCGACCGCGCGCGCCGCCAGCGTGGTCGTCCCCTCCGTGGAGCGCACGAAGACCGACGGGAAGTCCAGCCACATGCCGCCGTTGAAGGAGAACTGGTTGCGGCTCCATCCGGCGCCCGTGCCATCAGGCGTCACGCCCGTGGTCACGGTGACCGGCGTGTTGGACCAGCCGCCGGCGGCGTCGGGGCTGAGCGCGATCGCCGGGGCGGCCGGCGGCGTGCGGTCGAGGCGGAACCCGACGCACGACTGTGAGCGCGCCCAGCCCACGCCGTCGCGGTAGGCGCAGGCGGTCTGCGGGCCGTCGGCGAGCGCACCGACCGGGACCCCTGCGGCGATCGGCCCGTCGCCCGGGTCGCCAAGGTCCGCGCTGCCGCCGCCGATCGCGAACGCGCCGGTGCCGGCCCGGAACAGGCCGTTGTCCGATGACGACCAGCTCACCGGCAGGCTGGGGTCGGTGACCCATCCGGCCGGGACGTCCGGCGCGCTGACGGCCGGCCCCTGGACGTCCTCGACCCGGACGTTCATCAGCTGGTCCGTGTAGGTCGGCCGCCACGACGGCCCGATCAGCGTCGTTCCGTTCGAGAAGAGCTCGGAGTCGAAGCACTGACCGCCGGGGAACGTGAACCACTCGTCGTAGTGCTGGCCCACCACCATCTGGTCGTTGAGGCGCCGGCCCATCTCGCCGCCGGGCGTCAGCAGGCGCATGTATGCGCCCACGGACTGGGTGTTCCAGCGGATGCGCTTCACGAGCGCGCCGACGATCTGGGTGCCGGGGCCGAGCTGGTTGCAGTAGCGATGGCCGTGGCGGTCGCCGACCTGGAGCTGTGCGCCGAAGGCGCCGTAGATCGCGTTGGGCTCGGCGACGATTCGGCCGGCGCCGGCCTGGTCGGAGTTGCCGGTCCACGAGGCGCCGACGTCGGCCGTCGGGCCGGCCGCCGCGGTGCCGGCGCCGAGGGCGAGGGTCGCGAGTGCGGCTGCGAAGCCGACCGCGCGCCGCCTCATGCGGCGTGATGGTCCATCCATGGGAGGTCCTCCTGAAAGGGCTGGTGCGGGAAGCGAGCGCCCACCTGGGGGAGCGGGCGCCCAGGGAGAAGACGCATGAGCCGCCGCCGTGTCCCACCCTCGGTCGCGGGCGTCACTCCGTGCGGACGTCGCCGCCGGCCGCGCTCAGGCAGGATGCCGTGATGGCCGTATCCGTCGAACGCCTTCAGCGCGAGGCCGGCTGCCGGATCGTCGGCCCGGACGAGCCGGGCTGGGACGAGGCGCGCTCGGCCTGGAACGCGTCCGTGGACCAGCGCCCGGCGGCGGTCGCGCTCCCGGACCACCCGGAGGAGGTCGCCGGCGCCCTGCGCGCCGCGGCCGCCGCCGGCCTCCGCGTCGCCGCGCAGATGACCGGGCACGGCGCCGCCCCGCTCGGCGACCTCGAGGGGACGCTGCTCGTCCGTACCGCCGGGCTGCGGGGCGTCGCGGTCGACGGGGCAGCCCGCCGCGCCCGCGTCGCCGCCGGCGCACGCTGGGGGGAGGTCGTTGAGGCGGCGCAGCCGCACGGACTCGCGGGGCTCGCCGGCTCCTCGCCGGGGGTAGGCGTCGTGGGCTACACGCTCGGCGGTGGCTACGGCTGGCTGGGCCGCCGGTACGGGCTGGCGTGCAACAGCGTCCTCGCGGCCGACGTGGTGACCGCCGACGGACGCCTGATGCGCGTCGACGCGGAGAACGAGCCGGATCTCTTCTGGGCCCTGCGGGGCGGCGGCGGGGGCTTCGGGGTCGTGACCGCCCTCGAGTTCGAGCTCCACCCCGTGGCCGAGCTCTCTGCCGGGTCGCTCTTCTTCCCCATCGAGCGGGGGGCCGAGGTGCTCGCCGCGTGGCTCGCCGCCACCCGAGGCCAGCCGGAGGGCGTCACGACGGTCGGGCGGCTGCTGCGGCTCCCGCCGATCCCGGACATCCCGCAGCCGCTCCGCGGGCGCGAGTTCGCGCTCGTCGAGCTCTTCTGCCTCGACGGCGTGGAGCAGGCCGCGGAGGCCGCGGCGCCGCTCCGCGCGCTCGGCCCGGAGATCGACACGCTGGAGACGATGCCCGCCGCGGCCATCGGGCGCGTGCACATGGACCCCCCGGACCCTGTGCCGGCCGTCGGCGAGGGGCGGCTCCTGGATGACCTGCCGGACGACGCGATGGCGGCCGTGGCCGGCGCCGCCGGAGCGGGGAGCGGCTCCAGCCTGATCTCGCTCGAGATCCGCCCCCTGGGCGGCGCGTTCGCCCGGCGCGCCCCGGACGGGGGCGCACTCGACGCGGTCGAGGCCCCCTTCATCTGGTTCGCGGTCGGTGCGGCGCCCGGTCCGCCCGCGCGCGCCGACGCCGAGCGGTCGCTGGACGCGGCCGTGGGGGCGCTCGCGCCGTGGGCGGCCGCGAGCCCGAACAGCACGCTCAACATGCTCGACCGGCCGGTCGGGGGGCTGAGCCTCTTCCGGCCGGAGGTCGAGGCGCGCCTTCGTGCCGTCAAGGCGGCCTACGATCCGGACGGGCGCCTTCGAAGCGCCTGGGCGGAGGCCGCGGGGAGCTGACGCCCGACCTGGCGGGCGCGGCGCCGCCCGTCCGCCGCTTGACCCGCCTGTTATCGTTCGGTACCGAAGTTTCGTCACCGAAGGAAGCCGCCTCCCCTGTGAGCTCCCGAGCCTCGACAGCCTCTGCGCCCCTCGACCGCGCCGTCCTGCGGGTCGCCCTGGTCGTGGTCCTGGGCTCGATCATGTCGGTGCTCGACACGACGATCGTCAACGTCGCGCTCGACGAGCTGAGCAAGCAGCTCGGGAGCTCGCTCGACCAGATCCAGTGGGTCGTCACGGGCTACCTGCTCTCCCTCGCCGCCGTGATCCCCGTCACCGGCTGGGCCGCCCGGCGATTCGGGGAGCGCCGTCTCTACCTCACCTCGATCGTCGTCTTCACGCTCGGCTCGCTCCTGTGCGGGCTCGCGTGGTCGACGAGCTCCCTGATCGCCTTCCGCGTGCTCCAGGGCGTCGGCGGCGGCATGATCCTGCCGGTCGGGCAGATGATCCTGGCCCGCTCCGCCGGGCCGCATCGCATGGGCCGCGTCATGAGCGTGATCACCATCCCGATCGTCATGGCCCCGATCCTCGGGCCGACGATCGGCGGCCTGGTGCTCGAGCACCTCGGCTGGCGCTGGATCTTCTTCATCAACGCCCCGGTCGGCGTCGCCGCGCTCATCGCGGGGCTCCGCCTCCTGCCGCGCGACCGCGGGAGCCGGGAGGCTGCCGGGCGCCTCGACGTGGTTGGGCTGGCGCTGCTGGCGACCGGCCTGGTCGGCATCACCTACGGGCTCGCGGAGACCGGCATCACGGGCGGCCTGAGCGGTCCGCGCGTCATCGTGCCGCTCCTGCTCGGCCTGGCGCTCACGACGACCTTCGTGCTCCGCGCACTCCGCATCCCGCGGCCGCTGCTCGACGTGCGGCTCTACGCGAACCGGGCCTTCGCCGCGGCGTCGCTGACCATGTTCTGCCTTGGCGGCGCCCTGTTCGGCGCGTCAGTGCTGATGCCGCTCTACTTCCAGATTGTCCGCGGGCAGGACGCGGTGCACACTGGGCTGCTTCTCGCCCCGCAGGGCGTCGGCGTCGCGATCTCGATGTTCTTCTCGGCCCGTGCGGCCGACCGCATCGGCGG
>DATFWK010000082.1:0-13015 GCA_035259345.1 Miltoncostaeaceae bacterium
GAACCGCGTCCGGGACTGACCCGGCCCAGGCCGCTCAGCCGGTCGCGCCCGCCTCGACCACGTGGGCGACGCAGGCGTCGTCCCCCGCCGCCCTGGCGGTGGTGTCCCTGAGGGTCGCGCTCGGCGCGTAGACCGAGAGGATGCCGCGCCAGATGGCCCGATCGAGGCCGCAGATGCGCTCCGGGTCGTGGAAGGCCATCTCCTCGAACGGGCACGAGCAGGCCCGGATCGCGTCGTGCCCGTCGGTGCGGGCGGCGAACCCGAAGCGGCTGAGCAGCCGCACGACCTCGGCGATCGCCTGGGTGGGCGTGGTGCGGTGGCCGGGGCCGTTCTCGGCGAGCTGCTCCTCGGCGAGCCGGCGGCCGAAGTCGAAGCCGATCCGCTCGAGGCGCACCTGCGGGGCCTCGGCCTCCGGCTCCTCCATGGCCTGCAGGAGGAGCTGGGCGAGCCAGTCGTAGTGGCGCTCGGGCAGCGTGATGGCCGCTTCGGGATCGGCCAGGCGGTAGATCTTCGGCGGTCGCCCCGCCCCGGGACCGGCGCCGCCCTCGCGGCGGCGGTAGTCGGCGACGAGGAACCCCTGCTCGACGAGCTTGTCGAGGTGGAACCCCGCGAGCCGCCGGTCGATGCCGAGCGCTCCCGCCACGTCGTCCTTGCTCATCGGCTCGGTGGACTGGCGGACGTAGAAGAACACGCGCCGGCGCGTGGGATCCCCGAGCGCGGATGCAAGGCGCTCGATCTCCTGCTCGGTGTGGCCGGTCCTCTGCACGGGCTGTCCGGGGATCGTGACGAAGGGTACACAAGCCGCGGGCGTCGGACGGGTTGTGCGCCCGCAGCCCACGGATTACGGTAATGAGCGTAGCCTTTAGAGACCGTCCGACGCCACTTCAGGAGTCGCCCTCGTGTCAACGAGCACACCGCCAGAGCTTGAGGACTTCGGCCAGTACAAGTTCGGCTGGCACGATCCGGCCGCGTCCGTCTTCACCCCCAAGCGGGGCCTCTCGGCGGACGTCGTCCGCGAGATCTCCGGCATCAAGGCAGAGCCGGAGTGGATGACCCGCTTCCGGCTGCGCGCGCTCGAGATCTTCGAGCGCAAGCCCATGCCGAGCTGGGGCGGGAACCTGTCCGAGATCGACTTCCAGAACATCTACTACTACATCCGCGCCTCGGAGCGGCAGGGGCGCAGCTGGGACGAGGTGCCGGACGACATCAAGAAGACGTTCGACCGGCTCGGCATCCCGGAGGCCGAGCGGAAGTTCCTCGCCGGCGTCAGCGCGCAGTACGAGAGCGAGGTCGTCTACCACTCGATCCGCGAGGACCTCGAGCAGAAGGGCGTGATCTTCTGCGACACCGACACTGCCCTGCGTGAGCACGAGGAGATCTTCCGCGAGCACTGGGCCACCGTGATCCCGCCCGGCGACAACAAGTTCTCGGCGCTGAACTCGGCCGTGTGGTCCGGCGGGTCGTTCATCTGGGTGCCCGAGGGCGTCCGGGTCGAGATCCCGCTCCAGGCCTACTTCCGCATCAACCAGGAGAACATGGGCCAGTTCGAGCGCACGCTCATCATCTGCGAGCCCGGCTCCTTCGTGCACTACGTCGAGGGCTGCACGGCGCCGGTGTACTCCAGCGACTCGCTCCACTCGGCCGTCGTCGAGATCATCGTCAAGAAGGGCGCGCGCTGCCGGTACACGACCATCCAGAACTGGTCGACCAACGTCTACAACCTGGTCACCAAGCGCGCGGTCGCCCACGAGGACGCGACCATGGAGTGGGTCGACGGCAACCTCGGCTCGCGCCTGACCATGAAGTACCCGGCCGTCTGGATGACCGGGCGGCGGGCCCGCGGCGAGGTGCTGTCGGTCGCGTTCGCGAGCGAGGGGATGCACCAGGACGCCGGGGCCAAGATGGTCCACGTCGCGCCGGACACCTCGAGCACGATCGTCTCCAAGTCCATCTCCAAGGGCGGCGGGCGCACCAGCTACCGCGGCCTGGTGCGGGTCGAGCCGGGCGCCCGGCGCGTGAAGGCGTCGGTGGTCTGCGACGCGCTGCTGCTCGACGAGGACAGCCGCTCGGACACCTACCCCTACATGGACATCCAGGAGGAGGACACCTCGATCGGCCACGAGGCCACGGTGTCCAAGGTCGCCGACGCGCAGCTCTTCTACCTCATGAGCCGCGGGCTCAGCGAGGAGGAGGCCATGGCCATGATCGTGCGCGGCTTCATCGAGCCGATCGCCAAGGAGCTGCCGATGGAGTACGCGGTCGAGCTCAACCGGCTCATCGAGCTGCAGATGGAGGGGTCGATTGGGTAGCGCGCCGGCCTGGGCCGACGCGGCCCGGGCCGCCGCAGCCGAGCGCCTCGCGGCACTGCCGCCCCTGACCGGGCAGGAGGAGGAGTGGCGGTTCACCCCGCCCACCGACCTCGCGCTCGAGGGGCCCGAGCCCGAGGCGGCCGGCGACGGCTTCGGCCCGCTCGCCGCGGAGGTCGCGGACGACCGCTCCGCGGAGCTCATGAGCGTCGACGGCGCCGAGCCGACGGTCGGGCGCGCCGGCCTGCCGGACGGGGTCGTCGTCGACGACCTCGCCGAGGCGCTGGCCACCCACGAGGCGCTCGTCCGCGAGCGGCTCTACTCGCTGGTCGGCTTCGAGGGCAAGCCGGGCGCGCTCAACGCCGCGCGCTGGGAGTCCGGGACCTTCGTCTACGTGCCGCGCGGCGTCGAGGTGGAGCTCCCGGTCGAGGCGCTGCTCGTGGCGAGCGGCGGGCGTGGGCGGGTCTTCGGGCGGACGCTCGTGATCGTCGACGAGGGCGCGAAGGCCACGGTCATCGACCGCTTCTCCTCACCGGACCTGCCGGGCACGGCCCAGGCGTCGAGCGTGGCGGAGCTCTTCGTCGCCCAGGGCGGCGAGCTCGAGCACGTCGCGGTCATCGACTGGGGCGCCGGGGTGCGCCACCACGCGATCGTGGCCGCGCACGTCGGCCGCGACGCGCAGGCGCGATCGGTCGTCATCACGCTCGGCGGCGACGTCGTGCGCGTGGAGCCGACCCTCCACTGCGCGGGGCCGGGCGCGGACGGCCGGGCGCTCGGGCTCTACCTCGCGGCCGGGCACCAGCACTTCGAGCACCGCGTGATCTCCCGGCACGAGGCGCCCAACGCCTACTCGAACCTGCTCTACAAGGGCGCGATCAAGGACGCGGCGCACACGGTCTTCTTCGGCAACCTCGTGGTGCCGCCCGGCGCGCCGGGCACCGACGCGTACCAGACCAACCGGAACCTGGTGCTGAACGAGGGCGCCCGCGCGGACACGATCCCGTTCCTCGAGATCGAGACCGCCGAGGTCCGGTGCTCGCACGCCGGCGCGGTCGGGCGGGTGGACGATGAGCACCTCTTCTACCTGCGCTCGCGCGGCGTGCCCGAGGCGGTCGCCAAGCAGCTCATCGTCGAGGGGTTCTTCCAGGAGGTGCTGGACGAGATCCGCCTCGAGGAGCTGCGCGGGGTGCTGTCCGAGGCCATCGCGGCCAAGGTGGCGACGTGATCGACGTCGGCTCGCTCGACGAGGTTGCGCCCGGCTCGGCCATGCACGCGGACGTGGACGGCACGCCGGTCTGCATCGTGAACGTGGACGGCACGCTGCACGCCATCCACGACACCTGCACGCACGCGCTCGAGTCCCTGTGCGGCGGCTGGGTCGACGGCGCTCGCATCGAGTGCCCGCGCCACGGCGCCTACTTCTCGGTGGTCACGGGCGAGGCCCTGACACCGCCAGCGACCCTGCCGCTGCCGCGCTTCGAGGTCGAGGTCCGCGACGGGCGGATCCTGGTCGACCCCACCCCGTCACACCCCCATCCCCTCCTTCAACGACACGAGTACGGAGCGACGCGTGGCTGATCCCATCCTTCAGATCGAAGACCTCAGGGTGGCCGTCGAGGGCACCGAGATCCTGCACGGGGTGGACCTCGCGGTCCCCCAGGGCGAGGTGCACGCCCTCATGGGGCCGAACGGGTCGGGCAAGAGCACGCTCGCCTACGCGCTCGCGGGGCACCCGCGCTACGAGATCACGGGCGGCCGGGTGATCTTCGACGGCCAGGTGGTCGCGAGCCCGGACGAGGACGAGACGCTGGAGGCCGACGAGCGCGCCAGGGCCGGCCTCTTCCTCGCGATGCAGTACCCGGTCGAGGTGCCGGGGGTCTCGGTCATGAATTTCCTCCGCACCTCGCTCGGCGCGATCAGCGGCGAGGAGATCCCGCCGCGCGAGTTCGTGAAGCGCTTCAACGAGGCCAGCCAGCTGCTCGACTTCGACCGCAGCTTCGCCGACCGCTACCTGAACGAGGGCTTCTCGGGGGGCGAGAAGAAGCGCCACGAGATCCTCCAGATGGCGCTCCTCAAGCCGCGCTTCGCGATCCTCGACGAGACGGACTCGGGCCTCGACATCGACGCCCTGCGGATCGTGGCCAACGGGGTCAACTCGCTGCGCGGCCCGGACCTCGGCGTGCTGATCATCACGCACTACACGCGGATCCTGAACTACATCAAGCCGGACGTCGTGCACGTGATGTACGAGGGGCGCATCGCCCGGACCGGCGGCCCGGAGCTCGCCGAGCACCTCGAGCAGGTCGGCTACGTCGAGTTCGGCAGCAAGGAGGCGGCGGCCGCCCCGAGCGGCTCGGCATGAGATGAGCGTCGCCGCCCCGCTCGACGTCGCGGCCCTCCGGGCGGACTTCCCGATCCTGGACCGGCGTGACGGCGACCGCCCGCTTGTCTACCTCGACTCGGCGGCCAGCTCCCAGAAGCCTCTCGCGGTGCTGGATGCGATGGACGCCTACTACCGCGAGACCCACGCCAACGTCCACCGCGGCGTCTACGAGCTCGCCGCCGAGGCGACCCGCCGCTACGAGGCCGGGCGCACGAGCGTCGCGCGCCTGGTGAACGCGCCCGAGCGGGGCGTCGTCTTCACCAAGAACGTGAGCGAGGCCGTCAACCTCGTCGCCTGGGCATGGGGCGTGCGCACGCTGCGCCCGGGCGACGAGGTGCTCGTGAGCATCATGGAGCACCACTCGAACATCGTCCCGTGGCAGATCGTCGCGGAGATCACCGGGGCCACCGTCCGCTTCTGCCCGATCGCCGGCGAGGGTGAGCTGGACCTCGAGGCCTTCCACTCGCTGCTCGGCGAGCGGACCCGCATGGTGGCCGTCGTCCACGTCAGCAACACGCTCGGCACGATCAACCCGGTGCGGGAGCTTGCCGCCGCCGCGCACGAGGCCGGCGCGCTGGTCCTCGTGGACGCGGCCCAGGCCGTCCCGCACATGCCGGTCGACTTCGAGGAGGTCGGCTGCGACTTCCTCGGCTTCACGGGCCACAAGATGCTGGGCCCCACCGGCGTCGGCGTGCTGGCGGCGCGGCCGGAGACGCTGGAGGCGATGGGCCCGTTCCTCGGGGGCGGGGAGATGATCTCCGACGTCACCACCGAGGGGTCGAGCTGGGCCTCGGTGCCACACAAGTTCGAGGCGGGGACGCCGCCCATCGCCGAGGTGGTCGGCCTGGGCGCGGCGGCCGAGTACCTCATGGGCGTGGGCATGGAGCGGGTGCGCGCCCACGAGGTGGCGCTGACCGGCTACGCGCTCGGCGCCCTCTCGCAGGTGCACGGCGTGCGCACGTTCGGGCCCTCCGACCCCGTGCGCCGGGGCTGTCCCGTGAGCTTCACGCTGGAGGGGGTGCACCCCCACGACGTGGCGCAGTTCCTCGACCAGCAGGGCGTCTGCGTCCGCGCCGGCCACCACTGCACCAAGCCCCTCATGCGCGCGCTCGGCGTGCAGGCCACGGCCCGCGCCAGCACCTACCTCTACAATTCCGAGGCAGACATCGACGCGCTCGTGCAGGGCCTGCACGGGGCGGCGCGCTACTTCGGCTGACATGGGCCTCGACGACCTCTACCAGGCGCTGATCCTGGACCACTACAAGAACCGCCGCCACCACGGCGAGCTGGACGAGCCGACCGTGGCCGTCGACGAGAACAACCCCATGTGCGGCGACGAGATCCACCTGGAGATCCGCCTCGAGGACGGCCGCCTCGTGGGCATCGCCCACCGCGGCCAGGGGTGCTCCATCTCCCAGGCGTCGGCATCGATGATGAGCGACCTGGTCGCCGGGATGAGCACCGACGATGCGCTCGAGCTGGTCGACCACTTCCGTCGCGTGATGCGCGGCGACGAGGCGCCGGACGAGGACCGGCTCGGGGATGCGATCGCCCTGGAGGGGGTCGCCAAGTACCCGGCCCGCGTCAAGTGCGCGCTCCTCTCGTGGATGGCGCTGCGCGACGCGATCGGCCGTGCGGGCGCCGGCGGGGCGCTGACGGCCGCCGAGGCGACACGAGGAGAGGGCTGATGGTCACCCAGGAGGAGATCCGCAGCGCGATGAAGGTCGTGGAGGACCCCGAGCTCGGCGTCAACATCGTCGACCTCGGGCTGCTCTACGGGTCGAGCGTCGACGAGAACGGCCACGTCGTGCTCGACATGACGCTCACGTCGATGGGCTGCCCGCTCACCGAGCAGATCCTGGACGACTCGCGCGCAGCGCTCCTGCCGCTCGAGGGTGTCGAGAGCGTCGACATCAACTGGGTATGGGACCCGCCGTGGTCCCCCGACGCCATGACCGAGGAGGGCAAGTTCCTCATGAAGGTCATGGGGTTCATGTAGGAGCCGGGATGACGACCCAGGCACTCACGCTCGAGGAGAAGAAGGCCGCTGCCCGCGCGCGGGCCCAGGCGGCCCGCGAGGCCGAGCAGGCGGGCGTCGCCAACGTGACGATCACCGGGGCTGCGGCGGCCTACATCCGCGAGACCGCGGCGGAGCAGGGCGCCCAGGAGGGCGTGCGCCTGCGCATCCTGGCCGGCGGGTGCTCGGGGCTCGAGTACCGGCTCGACCTGCTGGCCGCCGGCGAGGGGCCGCAGCCGGGCGAGCGCGACGTCACCAGCAACGGCATCAGGCTGCTGATGGACCTCAAGAGCTCCATCCATGTCGCCGGGTCGGAGATCGACTACGAGCGCACGCTGCTGCGGCGGGGGTTCAAGATCAGGAACCCCAACGCGACCAGCACCTGCTCCTGCGGCGACAGCTTCGGCGTCTAGCGCGGGGCCCGCTCAGGTCTCGAGCGCCGGCTCGACCGCCAGCTCGGCCGGCTTCCCGTTCAGGAACAGCCGCCCGGCCCAGCTGCGCCCCGCGAGGGCGGCCCAGAGGTCCCGGGCCGGCCGGCCGATCAGGAGCGTCCGGCCGCGCGCGCCCTTGAGCGGGGCCCGCACCCGGCGGGCGCCGGGCGGGACCGCCCGGGCGCCGACGGGCCGCCATGTCACCTGCACCGCGTCCACCTCGAGCGGGCTGACGACGGGCGGGCGCAGGCCCCGGAACGCCGCGGCCGCGGCGCCGAGCGCCGGCGGCAGGGCCCCGGCGGCCACGGCCCGGTCGAGGTCCGGGGCGACGACGCGCTTGGTGTCCCCCCAGCCGAGCGTCATGGTGGTCGTCGTCGGGGCGCCGGGCGCCCCCGTGTAGCTCGCGGCGAGCGAGGCGAAGCCCGCGGCCTGGACCTGGCGGTCGAAGGCGTCGAGGTCCGCCGGGTCGAGCTGGCCGGTCTGCCAGGAGCCGTCCGCCAGCCGCCCGTACCAGGTGCCGTCGCCCCGTACGCTCATCTCCGGCGCCCGGAGCGCCGCGCGCGGGCCCTTCGCGACACGGGTGTCGAGGCTGGCGACCACGTCCCCCGGCGCCATCGCGCCCTGCTCGTGGGGCAGGAGCTGACGCGGGAAGAGCACGAAGCG
The DNA here is from genome assembly GCA_035259345.1 of Miltoncostaeaceae bacterium. GTDB lineage: Bacteria > Actinomycetota > Thermoleophilia > Miltoncostaeales > Miltoncostaeaceae > DATFWK01. The sequence goes on from DATFWK010000082.1 coordinate 7,801, forward strand.
GTGGCCGCCCCAGCGGACGGTGCGGAACGTGCCGCCCTGCACGGCCACCCAGGTGCCCGGCACGAGCGCGGCGCCCCGCCAGGGCCGCACGAGGCTCGCAGGCACCCCGTCGGCGAGCCGGACGTACGCCACCCAGGGCCCCTGGAACGCGTGCGCGCCGACCAGCCGCGCCTGCTGGAACGTGTTGTACAGGCGCGATGTCGCCGAGCGCGGATCGCAGGTGCCGAGGCCCGCGATCCTCAGTGACCGGGAGGTCGAGGACGCCGTGTCGCGGACGGTGACGGTCGAGATCGTCGCGTCCGTCGTGCACGACGCCGCCGCCGGCGCGCCGCCCGCGATCACCTCGCGGATGCCGGCCTGGAGGTCCGCCATCCGGGCCGGCGGCAGGGTGCCCTCCTCGAGCTGGCTCCGGCCGAGCCGGACGACCCGCCCGTCCGGGTAGACGGCAAGGCTCGGAAGGCCCGGCGCCTGCGTGAGCGGCCCCTGCTTGGAGTAGGTCACCAGGACGACCGGCTCGGGGGTCGCGCCGGCGCCGGCGGCGGAGCCCACGAGGCCTCCGAGCGCCACTGCGACCATGGCGAAGGCCAGGCGACCGAGCATGGGCCGACGGTAGCGCGGTACGTCGGAAACCGGCATGCCGGCTAACGAACCCCTTACGGGACGGCGTGGGCGAGGCCGTCGCCCGGTTCCAGCGCGACATCCCCGATCCCGTCCGTGGCCGCCGCGACGCCGACCAGCAGCGCGCCGACGGCGGGCGCCTGCCCGCGCGCGACGGTCGCCGCCTCGAACGCCTTGGGCACGCTGGCGCTGCGCTGCCAGGCGAGCAGGTACGGGTAGGGGTCGACGCTGTCGCCGCCGCCCGGATGGATCTCGAAGTGCAGGTGCGACGGCGTGGTGCTGGCCTGACCGGTGTTGCCCACGAACGCGATCACCTGACCGGCCCGCACCGGGACCCCGTCCGCCGTGCCGGGCGCGAAGGCCGAGAGGTGCGCGTAGTAGTAGGTGTTGCCGAGCTGGTCGGTCAGCCAGAGGCGGTTTCCGCCGAGCGTGTTCTGGCCGACCTTGGACAGCACCCCGTCGGCGACGGCCAGGACCGGCGTGCCGATGGGCGCGAAGAGGTCGTTGCCGTGGTGCCATCCGGTGCCGGCGCGCGGCGCGCCGTAGTCGTCCGAGAAGCTGACGGTCGAGCCGTAGACCGGGAACACGTAAGCGCCCGCGGCCGGGGCCGGCGCGCCCGTCGCGGGCGGCGTCGACCCGGGCAGCGGGACCGCCTGTGGGACCGGGGCCAGCTGCGGCTGCTGCGGCCCGGGCAACGGGGTCACCGGCACCGGGGTCGGCGTCGGGAGCGCGCCCGCCGGCGGGGTCCCCGCGCCGCCGGCTCCGCCCCCGCCCTCGGATGACGGCGCGCCGCCGGCCGACGGTGCGGGCGTCGCCGGAGCCGGGGCGGCCTGCGGCGCGGGAGCCGCGGCGGCCCCCGCCGGGGGCTTCGTCTCGGCCGGCGCCGGGAGGATCGCCCGCGCCTCGGCGTGCCCGACGACGATCTGCGTGCCGACGGGGAAGCCGCTCGAGGGGTCGTCGACCTCGATGCGCAGGGCGTTTGCGCGCACGCTGCCGTCCGGCTCGGTGACGCGCTCGAAGAGCACCAGGTTCCCGATGCCGGGCAGGGCGACCTGGCGCCCCGGCGTGGCCTCCACCGGCTGGCCGTCGACGCTCGCGGCCGTCGCTCCGTAGTCGGTGATGCCCCGCTCGAGGTCGCCCGGGGCGGCGCGCGAGATCACCGTCAGCCGCAGCGATCCGATCGCCACGCGCCCGCCGAACAGGAGGACGTCGCGGGCCTGAGTCGTCACCTCGACGCGGGAGACGGAGGCCGTGCGGCTCCCGGATACATGGACCTCGACCCGCCCGATCACGCCGGCCGGGCCGCCCACTGCGTCGGCGACGCCGTCGGGCCGCGTCAGGTTCGCGTCCGCGGCCACAAGGTGCCCGTCGAGGGTCGCCCCGAAGCCGCTCGCCCGGCCCGGGCGCCCGGACGGAGACGGAGCTGCGGCAAGGCTCGCGGCAGCGCTCGCCGCGAGCAGCGCGGCGACGAGCCCGGTGGCCCGTCCCGGTCCCGAACGGCGCACGCTCACGCGGCGGATTCTGGCCGCAGGACCGGACGCGGTCAACGCAAACCGGCAGCCGGCGGCCGCCGCGGGAGGAGGGACGAGCGGCTCCGCAACGAACATTTCATCCAAGTCGATTTGGTTGTCGCCGATGTCGCTGGTAGCGTGCCGCCCGCTTCGTGGTGCCCGGAATGGATCCTGCCCCGGACGAAAGGCAGTCCTGAGCCGAACAAGCCCCACAAGACGTCGCCTTGGCGGTGCGGCCCTTGCCGCAGCCCTCCTCGGCGGGACCGCCTTTGCCGCCGTGTCGGCGCAGGCGGAGCCGGCCTCGATCGCCGCCAAGCGAGCCGAGCTGGGCCAGATCCAGTCCGAGGTCGCCGCCATCGACAACCAGCTCGAGCTCGCGGCCGAGGCTTATAACGGCGCGCGTTACAACCTTATCCGCATCAACGGGCGCATCGAGGAGAACCGGCGGGTCCTGAAGCGGACGATCAACCAGCTCGGGCTCGCCCGCACCCATCTCGCCCATCGCGTGCTCGACATCTACCGCCAGCCACGGCCCTCGACGGTCGAGGTCATCCTGTCGAGCCCGAGCATCTCCCAGGCGCTCGACGACATCCACGCCCTCGACCGCGTGCGCGCGGCGGACGGCAGCCTCGTCACCGAGCTCCACACCTACAAGGTGGTGGTCGTCGCGACGAGGAAGCAGCTCCTCGGGGACCAGCAGCAGGCGAAGGTGGAGGTCGCCCGGCGGGCGCACGAGGAGGCCGTCGTCGCGGGGCTCCTCGCCCAGCGCCGCGCCGTCATGCAGAGCGTGCAGGGCGACCTCGCGCGCATGCTCGCCGCCGAGCAGGCACGTCAGGCACGGCTGGCCGCGATCGCCCGCGCGCGGGCGCTGGCCGCGATGGAGCGCCAGCGCGAGATCGCGGTCGCGCAGACTGCCGCCCCGTCGGGCGGCGGCCAGGGCCAGGCGACGCCTGCGGCCGGCGCGGTCGGTGCGAGCGGCCTCGGCAGCGTGGTCGCACCGCCCGCGGGCACAGGGGCGAATTCCGCGGCGGCGTCGGACGCGCTGAAGTTCCTCGGGACGCCCTACGTCTGGGGCGGCGCGGCGCCGGGCGGCTTCGACTGCTCCGGGCTCGCGTCCTACGTGTACGGCAAGCTCGGCATCAGCGTCCCCCACTTCACCGGCGCCATCTGGTCGAAGTTCCCCAAGGTGCCGGAGAGCAACCTGCAGGCAGGGGACCTCGTGTTCTTCAACGGCGGCGGCCACGTCGGCATCTACCTCGGCGGCGGGCAGTTCGTCCACGCGCCGCACACCGGCGACGTCGTCAAGGTCTCGAGCCTCTCGAGCCACGGCGGCTACGTGGGGGCCGTCCGGCCGTAGGGCCGCGCCGCGGACGGGGAGCCTCCCCCGCCATGCGTGAGTTTCGGCGACTTAAGGCGGGCGCGTCTCCTGCCGATGGGGTCGGGAGATGGCAGGACGCCTTCCGAAGACGGCAGGACGCCGCTTGCCCGTTCGACGCGCCGCGCTCGCCGCTGCGCTCGCGGGAGCAGCCCTCTGCGCCGGCCCGGCGGCCGCCCTCGACACCTGGGCCGTGAGCCCGGGCCCCGACAGCGCCGCCCAGTGGACCGTCCAGACCTCGGACGGCACCGCGGCGCCAGCGGCGCCGCCGACGCCCGCGGACATCGTCGCGCACCTCTCCTCGGCGAGCGACCCCGTCGCCACCGTCACCGCCACGACCGACCCGGCGCCGGCCGCGCCCCCCGCCGCGGTCGCCACGGACACGAGCACGCAGGTGGACCCGGACGACCCGACCGTGCGTGCGCTCGCTGAGGCCCAGTCCGAGCTGGACGGGATCTCGGGAGACCTCGCCCGGGCCCGCTCCGCCCAGGAGACCGCCACAGGCGACGACCTGGCCCGCCTGGTGAGCCTCGAGCAGGAGCTCGACGCCCGGAAGGAGCAGGTCTCCCAGCGCGTCGACGAGCTCACGGCCAAGGTCGCCGAGCTCCAGGCCGAGGCGGAGAAGAAGGCCGAGAAGGAGGCCGCCGCGAAGCTCGCGGTCACCGGCTACCAGACCAACCCGTTCCTGAACGCGCCGGGCGGCACCCGCTTCGCGCCGGCCGCCGCGGTGAGCGGGGACCTCTCGTCGCAGCTCGACGCCTACCTCGCCCAGCAGGGAAGCCCGCTTGCGGGCCTCGGCACGGTCTTCGTCACGCAGGCCCAGACCGTGGGCCTCGACCCGAGGCTGCTCGTCGCGATCTCCGGGGCCGAGACGAGCTTCGGCACGTACGGCCCGTCCCAGACGATCCAGAACCCGTTCGGCCTCGGCCCCGGGCTCTCGTACCCGACCTGGGCCGACGCGATCGCCGCTGCCGCGCGCAACCTCGGCGGCGACCTCTACAAGGGCTCCGGGCTCGTCACGATCTCCCAGATCCAGTCCCGCTGGGCGCCGCTCGGCACGCCGAACGACCCGGCCAACCTGAACAGCAACTGGACGCGCAACGTCAGCCGCTACTACGCGGAGCTGGGCGGCAACCCCGAGGGCAGCGTGTTCACGGACACCTCCGCCACCATCCCGGTCGCCATCCCGGTGGCGCCGGGCGTTGCCAGCGGCATCCAGGGCACGGTCGCGGCCCCCGTCGCCTACGGGCCGGGCCAGGCGGTGGCCGGCGGCGGGTCGGGCACCGGCCCGGCCGCCCTCCAGGCCGCGATGCACTACCTCGGCGTCCCCTACCTCTGGGGCGGGACGCGCCCGGAGACCGGCTTCGACTGCTCCGGCCTCGTCTGGTACGTCTACGCGCTGCAGGGCGTCCAGCTGCCGCGGGTCGCCGAGGCGCAGGCCGCCGTCGGCATCCCCGTCGCCCCGCAGGACCTCAAGCCCGGTGACGCCGTCTTCTTCGCCGACCGCAGCGGCTACATCCACCACGAGGGCCTCTACGTCGGCAACGGCTACTTCATCCACGCGCCGCATACCGGCGACGTCGTGAAGATCTCCTCGCTCTACGAGCCGTACTACGCCACGCAGTACGCGGGGGCGCGCCGCTACTAGCCCGCCGGCCCCCGGTTCCGGTAGAACGCTGCCGGTGACCGCGCTCCGCGACCTCTTCCTCGA
>DATFWK010000083.1:0-2698 GCA_035259345.1 Miltoncostaeaceae bacterium
GGCCGCGCCGAGCTCGGCGGCCAGCGTGACGAGCACACGCGCCGTGATGTTCGCGACCACGGCGTCGGCGCGTGGCGGCGCGTCCCGGCCGACTGCGCGGCGGGCGACACGCAGGCCGACGCCGTTCGCCCGCGCGGCCGCGAGCGTCGCCTCGACCGCCAGCGGATCGTTGTCGAGCGCCCAGACCGGGTCGTGCCCGAGCCGGCGCGCCGCGACCGCGAGCACGCCGGTGCCGGAGCCGATGTCCGCGAGCGAGCCGGGCGGCACCTCGAGCAGGAGCTCGAGGCACGTGCGCGTCGTGGCGTGCTGGCCGGTCCCGAACGCCATCGCCGGGTCGACGACGACGTCCAGGAGGCCCGGCTCGGGCGGGCTCCAGGGCGGGCGCACCAGCAGGCGCCCGCCGACCCGCACGGGCCGGTGGAAGTCGCGCATCGCGTGGCGCCACTCGTCGCCCTCGGCCTCGGCGCTGACCTCCGCCGCGACGCCCTCGGCGGCGAGCCCGGCTCGGAGCGCCGCCGGCGACGGAGCCGACTCGGGCGGCGCCCAGACGTCAAGCGCCACGCGGCCGCCGGCCGCCCGCTCCCGGCACCCTCCCGGCACGATGCCGGCCAGCGCGACGACGGCGAGCGGTGCGGCCTCCGAGTCGACGGTCACGGTCAGGCGCACCAGCGCCGGGCCGGGCGGCGCGGCGCCCGGCGCCCGCTCAGCGGAAGACGTTGCGGATGCGCCCGAAGAGGCCGTCGTCGCCGCCGTCCTCCGTGGCGTCGCCGATGTGCTCGGCGAGCCGGTCGACCAGCTCGCGCGCCTCGCCGTGCTCGACCCGCGGCACCACCACCTCGACCAGGACGCGCTGGTTGCCGCGCCCGCGCCGCTGGATCGCGGGGAACCCCTTGCCGCGGAGGACGTGCTCGGCGTGGGGCTGCGTCCCGGCGTTGAGCGTGAGCGCGGTGTCGCCGTCCAGGGTCGGCACGGTGACGGTGGTCCCGGTCATCGCCGCGGTGACCGGCACCCGGACGACCGTGACGACGTCGAGGCCGTCGCGGACGAACCGCGGGTCCGGCGCGACCCGGACCTCGACGAACAGGTCGCCCGGCGGGGAGCCGGCCTCGCCCGCCTGCCCGCGGCCGGGCAGGCGCAGCCGCTGGCCGTCGGCGATGCCGGCCGGGATGTCGACGTGAACCGTGGTCGTGCGGCGCATGCGCCCGGCCCCGCCGCACGTGGCGCAGCGCTCGGCGGGGACGCTGCCCTCGCCGCGGCACTCCGGGCAGACGACCGCGCGCACGAACTGCCCGAAGGCGCTCCGAGTCACCTGGCGCAGCTGGCCCTGGCCGTCGCAGCGGGTGCAGCGGTCCATGCGCGTGCCCGGCCGGCCGCCGGAGCCGGAGCAGGTCTCGCAGACCGCGAGCAGGTCGAGGTCCAGGTCGCGCTCGGCGGCCTTCGCCGACTCCACGAAGGTGATCTCGACCGCCGCAAGCACGTCCTCGCCGGGCTGGCGGCGGGGGCCGCGGCGGCCGAAGATGTCGCCGCCCAGGAACGCGTCGAACAGGTCCTGGAACGAGCCGAAGTCCGAGAAGTCCGAGAAGTCCGGGCCCGGCGAGCCGCGCAGGCCCTCGGCGCCGTAGCGGTCGTAGACCTCGCGTGTCTCGGGGTCGCCGAGCACGCGGTAGGCCTCCGCGACCTCCTTGAAGCGCTCCTCGGCTGAGGGGTCGTCCCGGTTGACGTCGGGGTGCAGCTCGCGCGCCAGCCGCCGGAACGCCCGCTTGATCTCGTCCTCGCTCGCCCCGCGCGGCACCCCGAGGACGTCGTAGTAGTCGCGGTTCGTCGTGGCCATCGGCGGCCTCTGAGGTTAGCAAGGAGGCCCTTCGGCCCCGCCCCCGCGCTCTCGGCGGGCCGCGGCCGGCGGCGTCCTCTAGTGTCGCGGCGCGTGCAGCTCGGCGCCGTCTTTCCCCAGACCGAGATCGGCGCCGACCCGGGCGGCGTCCGCGCCTACGCCGAGGCCGTCCGCGACCTCGGCTTCGACCACCTGATCGCCTACGACCACGTGCTCGGGGCGGACCCTGCCGCGCACCCGGGCTGGTCCGGCCCGTACACGGCGGCGTCGATGTTCCACGAGCCGCTCGTGCTGTTCGGGTTCCTGGCCGGCGCCGTCCCGGGCCTCGGCCTCGCGACCGCGGTGATCATCCTTCCCCAGCGCCAGACGGCGCTGGTCGCCAAGCAGGCGGCGGAGGTCGACGTGCTCACGGACGGGCGCTTCCGCCTGGGCGTGGGCCAGGGCTGGAACGACGTGGAGTTCGAGGCGCTCGGCGTCCCCTTCCGGCGCCGCCACCGCCGCCTCGAGGAGCAGGTCGAGCTGCTGCGGCTGCTGCTCGCGGAGCCGGTCGTGAGCTTCGAGGGCCGCGAGCACCGCGTGCAGGCGGCCGGCATCAACCCGCTGCCGGTGCAGCAGCCGCTGCCCATCTGGTTCGGCGCGAGCACCGAGGCGGCGCTGCGGCGGGCGGCGCGCCTCGGGGACGGCCTCTTCACCCAGCGGCCGCTCCCGGGGCTGGACTGGGAGGGCACGCTCGAGCGGCTGAGCGGATGGCTGGTCGAGGAGGGGCGGGAGCCGGAGCGCTTCGGCATCGAGCCGCGCATCCAGGCGCGCGGCGGCGACGCGGACGCATGGGCGCTCGAGGCCGAGCGCTGGCGCGCGCTCGGGGCG
>DATFWK010000084.1:0-15055 GCA_035259345.1 Miltoncostaeaceae bacterium
CCCCCGCGTCGTCACCCTCGCCTGAGCCCCCCGTCGCGACGGCCTCTAGGCTCCCCGGCCATGGGTCAAGAGATCACCGTGACGGCGCGCGAAGGATCGTCGCCGACCGTGCGCATCTTCGAGTGCAACCGCTCGCTCACCGGGATGGCGATCGAGTCGTACCCGTCGGTCGAGGAAGCGGGAGGAAGCCGCCCGCCCGACGTGCTCGCCCGCCGCGGCGACGCCCCGCCGCTCGCGCTTGAGGTGGAGCTCCCCGAGACGCTGGTGCGCCGGGAGACCGTCAACCGGCTCGCCCGCCTGTCGGAGGTCGAGGCGATGGACGCGCGCGTCGTGCTCATCGCGCCCGACCGCCACATGGAGCGCATCCGCGAGGCCTGCCGCCTGCTGCGCCGCGCCGGCCTCGAGATCCCGGTCGCCGCGCTGGCCCCGGAGAGCCGCGTGATCACCGGAGCCGACTGGTGAGCGGCGGGCGCTCCGGGTGCCGCGCGACCACCTTCGGCGGCGGCGACACCCGGAGCTGGCAGGTCAGGCCGCCTCGACGGCGTGGCCGCCGGCGGGGGCCTCGACGCCGGCCTGCCGGGACTTGGCCGGGACGAGCGTGGCGATGAGCGCTCCGAGGCCGACCACGGCAGCGCCCACCCACAGCGCGGACGTGAGCCCGTCGACGAAGGCCTGCCCGCTGGTGTAGCCGCCGCTGTGGGCGAAGACGGCGGCCAGGATGGCCACGCCGAACACGCCGCCCACCTCGCGGATCGCGTTGTTCGCCCCGGAGGCCTGGCCGGCCTCCTTCGGGCGCACCGAGCCCAGGACGACGGCCGCGATCGGCGGGAAGACCATGGCCATCCCGATCCCGGCCATCAGGAACGGCACGACGAGGTGCGAGAACGGCAGCGTCGGCGACGAGATCGCGGCCATCCAGGCCAGCCCGCCGGCCTGGAGGGCGAGCCCGCCGACCATCAGCGGGCGGCCGCCGATGCGGTCGACGAGCGCGCCCGCGATCGGAGCGATCACCATGATCGTCGCGGTCCAGGGCAGCGTGCGCAGGCCGGCGCCGAGCGGCGAGTAGCCCTGCACGGTCTGGAAGAACTGGGCCAGCAGGAAGATCGAGCCGAACATCCCGAAGTACATGGCCAGCGATGCGCCGTTGGCCGCCGTGAACGCCCGGCTGCGGAAGAAGCGCAGCGGAAGCATCGGCTCCGCGGTCCGCCGCTCCCAGGCGACGAAGGCGAGCAGCAGCGCCGTCCCGCCTGCCAGCATCGCGACGATCTCCGGGCTGCTCCAGCCGGCGCCGTTGCCGCGGATCATCCCCCAGACCACGCCGAACAGCCCGGCGCTGGCGAGGACGACCCCGACCAGGTCGAGCCGGCGGGACTCGCCGAAGCTCTCGGACAGGCGCGCCCGGGCCAGCGGGATCACGGCGATGCCCAGCGGCACGTTGAGCCAGAAGATCCACTGCCAGGCGAGGCCCTCTACGACGGCACCGCCGACGAGCGGCCCGATCGCGACGGCCAGGCCGCTGATGCCGGACCAGATGCCGAGTGCGGCGCCGCGCCGATGGGCCGGGAAGGCCTCGCTGAGGATCGTGAGCGTCAGCGGCAGCACCATCGCGCCCCCCGCCCCCTGCACCGCGCGGGCCGCGACGAGCGCGCCCGCCGTCGGCGCCAGCGCCGCCGCGGCCGATGCGGCCGTGAAGAGCGCGATGCCGAGGACGAACACCCGCCTGCGGCCGAAGCGGTCGCCGAGCGCCGCGCCGGTGAGCAGCAGGCAGGCGAAGGTCAGCGTGTAGGCGTTCACCGTCCACTCGAGCTCCTCCAGCCCGGCGTGGAGGTCGTGGCGGATCACCGGGAGGGCCGTGGTCACCACCAGGTTGTCCAGCGTCACCATGAACAGCGCCAGCCCGGTGATGGCCAGCGTCCAGGCCTGTCGTGCGGCCCCTGTCATCGCTCCTCCTCCCATGCTTGATAGTGATTCATCACTTACTCCTGCCTGAAAAAAAGGGGTCGATCAGCTCGCCGCCGGCGCGCCGCTCGGCCCGAGGCGGTCCTCGACCCGCGCGACGCCGGACTTGGAGCAGAGCGATGCCCACTCGGTCTTCGTGAGGTCCGACTCCAGGCCGATCGCCATGGCCATCGTGATGACCATCCCCCGCGCCATGAACGCGGACGCCGCCGCCTCCGGGTCGGGGTTGCCCTCGGCGCGCAGCGTGCTCACGACGTAGCGGTAGATGCGCGTCCAGCAGGCGCGCGCCGCCTCGGCCACGTCCGGGTCCTCGCCCGCCGCGTAGCCGTGCAGCTGCACGAGCAGCTCCGGGCGCCGGGACGTGAGCCGCTCGACGTAGGTGCGCCCGAGGGTTTCGAGCCGGCCCTCGCCCGGTAGCGGCTCGGCCGCCTCCCAGTCGGCGAGGATGCGCCGGCTCGAGCGCTCGATCACGGCCAGGGCGAGGTCCTTCTTCGTCGGGAAGAACCGGAAGACGTAGGGCTGCGAGATGCCGGCGCGGGCCGCGATGGCCGCCGTCGTCGCGCTGCGGAAGCCCTGGAGCGCGATCTCCTCCACGGCGGCGTCGAGGATCTGCTCCCTCCGCTCCGCAGCGCTCATGCGCGTGGCCGTCGCGTTCATCGTCCTGTCTCCGTCGCCATTGTGAGTGATTGATAACTCACATGCGTGCCGGTGTCAACCTCGACGCCGGCGGGCCCTCCTCCTCTTCCTCACTCCTCCTGGACGCTGGCGCCGAGCGCGCGCGCGAGCTCGGCCTCCTGGCCGACCTCGGTGATGACGAGCACCTCGTCGCCGACCTCGAGGCGCGTGCTGCCGCGGGGGACGCTCGCGACCCGGTCGCGCAGGACGCTGATGATCAGGCTCGAGCGCGGCAGGTCCAGCTCGCCGATCAGCTTGCCCGCCGCCGGGGAGTCCTCGTCGATCTCCGCCTCGACGATCTCGATGTTCTCCCGCTGGAGCGACAGCAGCCGGATGAGCCCGTGCTGGGGCACCTCGTGCTCGATGAGGCGCAGGATCGCGGTCGTCGACGAGACCGTCGGGGCGATTTCCAGCAGGTCGAAGTGCGGCTGGTTGCGCGGGTCGTTCACCCGGGCGACGATCCGCTCGATGCCGAACTTCTCGCGGGCGACCTGCGAGATCACGATGTTGTCCTCGTCGTCGCCGGTCACCGCGATGCACCAGTCGGCGCGCGCCATCCCGGCGTTCTCGAGCACCCAGATCTCGGTCGCGTCCCCGTGCATGACCTGGTGCTCGAACTCGATCTCGAGCAGCGCGTAGCGTGGGTTCCGCACCTCGATCAGCGTCACCTCGTGCTGCTGGCGGATGAGGGCCCGGGCCAGGTTCGCCCCCACCTTGCCCCCGCCGGCGATCACCACGTACATCAGGCCTCCTGGAGGGCGGCGCCGCAGGCGCGGAGGGCGTCCGACATCTGCTCGATCGCGATCTGGGTCGGGCAGACCGTGGTGAGGCCGCGCTCCCCGTAGAACTTGGCGCGGTAGGGATCGAGCACCCGCACGACGACGCACGGGATGTTGAACCGCTCGCGCGCGACCTGGCTGATCACCAGGTTGGTGTTGTCGCCGTCCGTCGCGGCGACGAACGCGTCGGCGCGCTCGATGCCCGCTGCCTTGAGGACGGTCAGCTCAAGGGCCGGCCCCTCCGTGAACGTGCCGGGGAACTCCTCGCCGAGCCGGGCGAACCCCTCCGGGCTCTGGTCGATGATGCTCACGTCGTGGCCGTCGTTCACCATCTCGCGCGCCAGCGCGGAGCCGACCCGGCCGCACCCGACGATCAGGACGAACACGCGGAGCCCCCTCCCATCCGTGCGCACCCTAGCGCCGTCGTCGGCGCTCCACCCACAGGCGAACGGCCCCGGCCGCGACGATCAGCCCCCCGAGCAGATAGGCCCCCGTCCCCGAGCCGCGCACGGCCGCGCTCACCAGGGCCGCCGCCCCGATGACGACCATCGCCCACGAGAGGACCTGGGTGCCCGTGCGATGGAAGCGGCCGCCCACGGCAGGATGGGGCCGGGCGGGCCGGCCCCGCGCGACTAGGTCAGGAACGGGATGAGCAGGAGCGCCACGATGTTGGCGATCTTGATCATCGGGTTGATCGCAGGGCCAGCTGTGTCCTTGTAGGGGTCGCCGACGGTGTCGCCGGTGACGGCCGCCTTGTGGGCCTCCGAGCCCTTCCCGCCGTACTTGCCGTCCTCGATCAGCTTCTTGGCGTTGTCCCAGGCGCCGCCGCCTGAGGTCATCGATATGGCGACGTAGAGACCGGACACGATGACGCCGAGCAGGAGCCCGCCGAGCATCACGCGCCCCTTCGAGATGCCGAAGATGAACGCGATGATGATCGGGAAGGCGATCGGGATGGCCCCGGGGGCGAGCATCTGCTTCTGTGCCGAGGCGGTCACGATGCGCACACAGCGCGCGTAGTCCGGGCGCTCGGTGCCCTTCATGATCCCGGGCTTCTCGCGGAACTGGCGCCGGACCTCCTCGACGACCTGGGCGCCGGCCACGCCCACCGCCTCCATCGAGAGCGAGGCGAAGAGGAACGGCATCATGCCGCCGATGATGAGGCCGATCACGACGTAGGGGTTCGCGAGGCTGAAGTCGAGGATCGAGCGGTTGCCGGCGTCGGCCAGGGCCGTCTTCAGCTCCTGGAGGTAGGAGACGAACAGGACCACCGCGGCGAGGCCGGCCGAGCCGATCGCGTAGCCCTTGGTGACGGCCTTCGTCGTGTTGCCGACCGCGTCGAGCGGGTCGGTGACGGCGCGCACGCTCTCCGGCATGTCGGCCATCTCGGCGATGCCGCCGGCGTTGTCAGTGATCGGTCCGTAGGCGTCGAGCGCGACTACGACGCCGGTCAGGGAGAGCTGCGCCATGACGGCGACGCCGATCCCGTAGTAGCCGGCCAGGGCGTACGAGGCCGCGATGCCGCCGGCGATGACGATGCCCGGCAGGGCGGTCGCCTGCAGGCTCACCGCCAGGCCGGCGATGATGTTCGTGGCATGCCCGGTCTGCGACGCCCGGGCGATCTTCTGCACCGGGGGCCACCGGGTGCCCGTGTAGTACTCGGTGATGGCCACGAGGAGGACGGTCACGATCAGGCCGACGATCGCGGCCCAGTAGTAGCGCTCCCACGACACCGCCGTCTGGCCGGCCGCGCCCACCGCGCCGTCCATCAGGTACTTCGTGATCGGGATGAAGCCGACGGCGGCCAGCACAGCCGCGACGCCGAGACCGGTGTACAGGGCCGCCGTGATCGACTCGCGGCGCCCGACCCGGACGAACCACGTGCCGATGATCGAGGCGATGATCGAGATGCCGCCGATCGCGAGCGGGAACAGGATCGCGTTCGTCGCGGACCACCCCGGCACGCTCCGGAAGAACAGGAAGCCGAGGAACATCACCGCGACGCTGGTGACGGCGTAGGTCTCGAAGAGGTCCGCCGCCATGCCGGCGCAGTCGCCCACGTTGTCGCCCACGTTGTCGGCGATGACGGCCGGGTTGCGCGGGTCGTCCTCCGGGATGCCTGCCTCGACCTTGCCCACGAGGTCGGCGCCCACGTCGGCGCCCTTCGTGAAGATGCCGCCGCCCAGACGGGCGAACACGCTGATCAGGCTGCCTCCGAAGGCGAGGCCGACGAGCGGCTTGACGTCACCGGGGTCCTGGCCGAGCGCGAGGAAGTAGCCGGAGACGGCCAGCAGGCCGAGGCCGACGACGAGCATGCCGGTCACCGACCCGCCCTTGAAGGCGATCGAGAGCGCGGGCTTGAGGCCGCCCCGCGCGGCCTCGGCCGTGCGGACGTTCGTCCGCACCGAGACGTTCATGCCGATGAAGCCGGCGGCGGCGGATGCGACCGCGCCGATCAGGAACCCGACGGCCGCCTTCCAGCCCAGGAGCGACGAGTCGACGGCGGACCCGAGCACGCCGATCAGCACGAACAGCACCGCGGCGACCGCCGCGATGATCGTGTACTGGCGGGTGAGGTAGGCCTGCGCGCCCTCCTGGATGGCGGCGGCGATCTCCTGCATGCGCTCGTTGCCGGCCGGCTGGCGGAGCAGGTAGACGGTCAGGCCCACGCCGTAGGCGACCGCCAGCAGCCCACACGCGAGCGCGAGCCAGGCTGTGTTGTCCGACAGGAAGTCGGCCAAGTAATCCCCCTTCGTCGGGACAGCCTCCCGGTGGGCTCGGGAAGCGCCGCGCGAATCGCGCACCCCCTCGCGCGGCGGCGTTTTTTATCACACGGATCCGGCCGGACGCGCCGCCCGGCGGCGGACGAACGCCCTCAGCGCGCCCCTTGGAGGGCGTTCGCGCAGTGCGGGTCCGGCTCCTTCGGCACCCTGGGGATGACGTGGAACAGCAGCTCGCGCAGGCGGGCGTTGTTGGCCGTGAAGGTCTTGACGACCTCCTCGTGGCTGACCGGCGGGACGCCCTCCATGCCCTCGAGGCCGACGTCGTAGTCCGTGATGAGCGAGACGTTGGCGAAGCACAGCTCGAGCTCGCGGGCGAGGTACCCCTCCGGGTAGGCCGTCATGTTGATGACCTCCCAGCCCATGCGGCTGAACCACTGGCTCTCGGCCCGCGTCGAGAAGCGCGGTCCCTCGATGACGACGATCGTCCCCCGGTCATGGACCGTGATGCCGAGCTCGCGGCAGCCCTCGATCAGCAGGTGGCGCAGCACGGGGCTGTACGGATCGGCGGCGCTCACGTGCGTCGTCACCGGGCCGTCGTAGAACGTGTGCTTGCGGCCGCTCGTGCGATCGACGAACTGGTCGGCGACGACGAAGTCCCCCACGCCGATCTGGGGCTGCAGGCTGCCGGACGCGCACGGGCCGAAGATCCAGGTGACCCCGAGCTCCTTCATGGCCCAGACGTTCGCCCGGTAGTTGATCGCGTGCGGCGGGTACTCGTGGTCGACGCCGTGGCGCGGGAGGAATGCGACGCGCCGGCCGCCGACCTCGCCGATGAAGAGCTTCGACGACGGCCGCCCGTAGGGCGTGTCCACGGCGACCGCGGTCACGTCCTGGAGGAACGAGTAGAACCCGGAGCCCCCGAAGACACCGATCTCGGCCTCCGCCACCTGACCCTCCTCCGACTGCGTTGCGCGGCGCCCGGCGGGCGCGAGGCGGGACGCTACCGATCCGAGCCCGGGGGGGTCCAGAGGCGGCCCTCGCCGCCTTCGCCCTCGCCCGGGGTCCACAGGCCGCTGCCCTCGTCCCCGCCATCCGGCTCCTCGGGCTCGCCGGCCTCGGCCCGCGCGTCGGCCTCGACCTCGCGCGCGTAGAGCAGCTGGAGCTGCCCGAGGGCCTCGCGCAGGGGGCGCCCGTTCGCGGCGCCGAGCTCGGACTCGACCACGACGAGCAGCGCCCGCAGGGCCTCGATCGCCATCCGCGCCTGGGCGAGGTCCCGGTGCTGGCGTCCCTGCGGGCCGTAGCCGAGACGCACCCCGGCCAGGTCGGCGAAGGTGGCCGCGCTGTGCAGCAGCATGTCCTGGACCGGCGTCTCGGCGAGGCGCAGAGCCATCTCGGCCATGAGCTCCTCGGCCGCCTGCTGGTCGTCGACCGGCTGGTCGCTCATTCGGCGGCCGTCCCGGCGAGCGCGAGCGCCTCCTCGGCGGAGCGGCGCGTCCGCTCCACCACCTCGGCATGCACGGACCGGACGTCGCCGAAGCGCTCGAGGCGCTCGAGCTGGCGCATGGCGCCGTTGCCGTGGGCGATCATCGCGTCGACGTGGGCCAGGTACGGGCGCAGGCCGAGCGCGTCGTGCACCCCCTCGGAGCGCACCAGCAGGTCCTCGATCGCCCGTGCGGTCGGCCGCTCCACCAGCCGGTCCAGGTCGATCATGCGCCCGGGCAGCCCGAACCGGATCGCCCGCCACAGGTTCTCCTCGATCAGGCGGCCCGGGTGGGCCGGCAGCGGCCGCCCGGCGTCGTAGTCGGCACAGAAGGCCGCCAGGCAGGCCAGCATGAGCCCCGCCACGGCGTACGTCTCGGCGATCTCGGTCTGGCCGTCGGCGATCCTGACCTCGATCGTCCCGAAGCTGTGGTGCGGGCGGACGCTCCACCAGATCTGCGTCGACTCGATGATCGAGTTCGTCCGCTCCAGCATCGCGACGTAGTCGGCGTACTCGGCCCACGTCTGGAGCGGGTCGGGAATGCCGCAGCGCGGGAAGCTGCGGATGAAGACCTGTGTCCGTGTCGAGTGGAGGCGCGTCGCCCGCCCGTGGAAGATCGCGCTGTTCGCCGAGAGGGCGAGTATCTCGGGCAGCACGCTGCGCATCGCGGTCGACACGGCCATGGCGCGGTCCGCCCCGCGCACACCAACGTGCAGGTGGAGCGCCCAGGTGTTGTTGGTCCAGGCGACGTAGCCGAGACCCTCCTCGACCAGGCGGTAGTGCGGGGTGTCGATGATCCGCTGCTCCGTCCAGTGGCTGAACGGGTGGACGCCCGTGATGCCGATCGCGATGCCGAGCCGCTCGGCGAGGGCGGCGGTGGCCAGGCGGCCCTCCGCGATCTCGCGCGCGGCCGAGGCGAAGCTGTCGTGCTTGACCGTCCGGAACTCCAGCTCGCTGGCGATGAGCTCCCCGGAGAAGCGTTCCCGCAGCCGCTCGTCGGCGCCGTCGATCATGTCCTCGAAGCGGTTGACGAGGGCCAGCGTCTCGGGATCGAGCAGCTGGAACTCCTCCTCGACCCCGATCGTGAAGTCGGTGGACGACTCGAACCGCTCGCGGACGCCGGCGAGGATGCTCGACCCGGGGTGGTCCATCTCCGCCGGCACTGGCGCGAACTCTAGAGCACGGTCCTGGCCCCGGCCCCTACGTCAAATAGAAGTAGAGCGCGTAGAGGAGCTCGACCGCCGGGCTCGAGGTGTGGACCGTCACGTCGGACGGGACGGACAGGAGCGCGTCCGAGTAGTTGAAGATGATCTTCACGCCGGAGGCGACCAGGTCGTCCGCGACCATCTGGGCCGAGTTCGCGGGCACAGCGAGCACCCCGACCATGATCCCGTCGTCGCCGATCACCTTCGGCAGCTCGGAGTAGTGGCGGACCAGGAGGTCGCCGACGCGCGAGCCCACCTTGTCCGGGTCGGTGTCGAAGATCGCGGAGATGCGGAAGCCGTGGTCCGCGAAGACCCCGGAGCCGGCGATCGCCTGGCCGAGGTTGCCCGCGCCGAACAGGGCGATGTTGTGCTGCCCCGAGGTGCGCAGGATCTTCCTGATCTGGCCGATCAGCAGGTCGATGTCGTAGCCGACGCCGCGCTTGCCGAACTTGCCGAACCCGGACAGGTCCCGGCGGATCTGCGTCGGGTTGACGTTCGTGTACTCGGAGATCGCCTGCGAGGAGATGGAGGTCTTCCCCATCTTCTTCGCCTGCGTCAGCACCTGCAGGTATCGGGACAGCCGCGCGGCTACCCCAAGCGTGAGCCGATCCTGAGCCATGGTCCTCTCGTACCTCCAGCGGCCGGGTCGGCTGGCCGCCGGGCTTGTGACACTCCGCTACAAAAACTAGTGCGGGAAATCACAGAGCGCAAGCGCGGGCCCGCGTGGCGAGGGCTCTCAGGCTGCGGGGAGGTACACCATCCAGCGCTCCTCGACCCGCTTGAAGCACGAGCCTCGCTCGTCCGCGCCCCGCCCGGCGATCCGGCAGGTCCATCGCGGCCCCAGTCCCGCGGCCACGAACTCGAACATGTACGGCTGCCGTCGTTGGAGCATTCGGAGCGCCGTCGCCCTCGCCAATGAGCAGAGGACCCGCGCTCCGAAGACCCGGTAGCGGCGGCCCGCGAAGGTCACCGGGGCGCACGCTCCCCCGGCCGCCGGCAGCGCGACGCCCCACGCCCCGCCGCGCGAGCAGATGACGTAGCGGCGCACGGAGCTGAGCGGCGGCGCAGCGCACGTCCAGCCGGCCAGGCGTCCGCGCGCGATCGCGACCGCGTCGCCGCAGGACGCAGCCCCCTTCAGGGTCACCTCCACACGGCGCCCGTCGATCCGCACGGGGCACGTCCGGATGCCGGTCGCGGCTGCGGGCGCCGCCGGAGTCGGCGGGACCGGACCGGCCGGGCTCGCCGGCGGGGCCTGCGGCACCGGCGGGGTCTGCGGCACGGGCGTGCTGCCTCCCGCCGGCGGTGGCGGCGCGGGCGCCGACGCGACGCTGTACGGGCCGAAGTGCGCGGACGCGCTGTAGAAGCTCGCGGCACCGCAGGGCGCGACCAGCGTGGCGTCGACGAAGAACACGAAGCCCGGGCTCGCCCCGACCGGCACCGAGAAGTCGAAGGTGCCCGGTGGGCCGGCGAGATCGCCCGTGATCTCGAGGTGGGGGCGGGGCGGCGGGCTGAGCGCCTCGGACCAGATCGCGTCGAACGTGTAGAGCGGCTTGCACTGCGTCGGGTATCCGAAGTTCACGTAGGCCGGCCGGTCGTCGATGGAGGCCGTGAAGTCGCCGATGGACAGCGAGAACTGGAGCGTGGACCCCTGGGCGACCTCGCCCGGCGGCGGCGCGATGGCCTCGGCGCGGGCGGCCTGGGCCAGCGCCACGACGATGCAGGCTCCGAGGATGGCCAGGATCGCGACGCCGCGTCGTGGTGATCGGCGGTCGCGGCGGTCCGCGCGATCGCAGGTTTTCATAGCCTCGTCAGGCTATGCGGCGTGCGAGCTCCGCGTCAAGGCGGGCCATACTTCAAATCTTCGACGGACCTAACTGAGCTGGAAGTCGGCGCTGTCGCGAGCCGCCGGCGAGCCGTCGGCACCGAACGCCATCACCCGCAGCCGGTAGCGCCCGGCCGGCAGGTCGCGGCCGTCGGCCTGGCGGCGGGAGAGCACGAACCGGTACGTGCCCGGCGGCCAGTCCCCGCCCTGCTTGGCGCCGACCATGCGGATCGGGGCGCCGCCCCCGGACGGGATCAGCCACATGCCGAGGTTGTGGAGCGGCGCGACGCGCAGGTGCTCGCCACTCCGCCGCATCACGCCGACGCGCACGCGCACGTCCGTGACGCCCGCGCTGGTGTCGACCACCGGCGGCCCGAGCGCGTCGTCCGGCGTGGGCGCGACGGGGGCGGCGAAGATCGGCGCGCTCGCGACCTGGGTGCCGTCCTCGGCGAGCACCAGCAGGCGGCCGGTGAAGGTCCCCGGCCCGCCGGGGATGTCGATCGCGATGCCCGAGCGCTCGTTCGGCGGCAGGTCGACGAGCGTGCCCTCGGAGGTGACCGTCCCGTCCGCGGCCTGCACCGCGAGGCGATAGCGGGCGGCCGCGCCCGTCAGGTCGCGGAGCGCCACGACGACGCTCGCGTCCCCGGTGGCCGGACGGGTGGCGGAGACGATCGCCGGGTCGATCGCGACCGGGGCGACGGCGGCGGGCATCGTTGCCACCCCGGCCCCCTGGTCCACCGGCCCGACGCCCGGCAGCGGGGCCGCCGCCTGGACGAGCAGGCTGCGCACGTCGTCCGGGCGCAGCTCGGGGTGGTCGACGCGCAGGCGCAGCGCCATCGCGGCCACCTCGGCGGCGGCGGCGCTGGTGCCGGAGAGCCGTCCGACGAGCGCCTGGCCGCCGGGCCCCTCGCCGGGGTAGGCGGCCTCGAGGTCGACGGCCGGCGCGAGGAGGTCCACGCCCAGGGACCCGGACGCCGTCGGCCCGCGCGAGGAGAACGAGGCCACCGCCGCCCCCTGCGGGGCGACCGGGCGGGCCACGATGCGCCCGGCGAAGCCGGGGTGCTCGATCAGCACCTGGCCCTGGCGCGCGCCGAGGCCGACGACCGGGATTGGCCACGCCGCGCCGCCCTGCGGCCCGGGGAAGAGCCCGGCGCCGTCCTGATCCCAGACGGCCAGGCCGACGGCGCCGGCCTGGGAGGCGAGGCGCGCCTTCTGCGCAAGCGGGCTGCCGTCGCGCCCGACCACCGCGATGGCGCCGGCAACGCGGCTGTGGCCCTGGGCGTCCACGTAGTCCTCGGCGTGGTCACCGGCGGCGAGGCCGTCCTTGCCGGCCAGGACCACGATCGGGGCGGCCGCGCCGCTCGGGTCGGCGCCGAGCAGCGGCAGCGACGTCAGGCTCGCGGAGGCCGGCCCGACCTCGAGCTGGAGGTCCGCCGTGCGGGGCGTGGTTGGCGCCGCGAGGCCGCCGACGGTGAGGACGCCCGGCGCCGCGGCTGGGCCGCCGATCGTCCCCACCGGGCCGAACGTCGGGCCGTCGTTGCCGGCCGGCACGACCACCAGCGAGCCGAGGTTGTCCGCGGCCCGCAGCGCGTCGTCGACCGGGTCCACGCCGCCGCCGTCGAACCCGCGCGCGAGGCCCATGAGGATCACCTCGGCGCGGTCGGACGCGTCGCCATCCCGGTTGGGGTCGACCGCGAGCTCGAGCGCGGCGATCACCCGGTCGGAGCGGGCGAGGGCGCGCACGCTGCCCTCGACCTGCTCGCGCGCCACCACGCGGTAGGCGAGGAGGCGTGGCATGCTCGCCGGCGGCAGCCCCGCGAGCGCCGGCGAGCGCAGGACGATCGACGCCAACTCGGTGCCGTGGGCCTCGGCGTTGCGGCCGCTCGGGTTGGCCTCGGGGCCGGGGTTGCCGTTCACCAGGTCGGCGCCGCCCACGATCAGGCGGTCCGGGCCGATGCCGCCGCCGAGCCACGGGTGCTCGGGCCGGATGCCGGCGTCCACCAGCGCGATGTGGGCCGGGTCCACAGTGGCCGGCTCGGTCGGCGGGGGCTGCGCCTGGGCGGGCGCGGCCGCGTTGGGATCCGGGGCGGCCGCGTCGGCCGGCGCCAGGTAGGTCACCGGCGTGATCGAGCGCACCTCGGGTAGCGCCGCCACCAGGGCCAGGCGGCCGGCCGGCAGCTGGATGCCGAAGCCGTTCACGAGCATCCGGTAGCGGAAGTTGATCGTCGCGCCGAGCCCGGCGAGCACCGGCTCGACCAGCGCCTGCTCCTGCGCGATCCGCGCCGCGGCGGCGGGGCGGTCGCCGGGCGCGAACGCCGCCACGGGCGGGTCGTTCAGCTCGACGACGGCCGACTCGGTGTCGCCCGGCGGCGGGAGCTGCGGCGCGCGGTAGGCGTCGAGCACGTCGCGCCAGGCGTTGGCGGCCCCCAGCGCGCGCACGGGGGCGCTCGCCGACTCCTCGGACGTCGGCTCGGCGAGCAGCACCGGCGCCGTCGTCATCAGCGCGCCCGCCGCGATCAGCCCGGCGCGGCGGAGCCAGGGGCTCGTGATCACGCCGCGATGCCTCCCGGGGGCGCCGTGGCCACGGCGTCCAGCCCGAGATACTCGGGCCACGGGACGGCGTCCGTGAACTGGGCGGCCGCGCCGATCATCGCCGCATTATCCGTGCAAAGGCGGATGCCGGGAACCCCAACGCGCAAGTCGTGCGGCGCAGCCCGCTCGGCGACCAGCTCGCGGAGGCGTCCGTTGGCCGCGACGCCGCCGCCCAGCGCGACCGCCGGGACGCCCAGGTCGAGGGCCGCCTCCACCAGGCGATCGGCCAGCGGGCGCATCACCGCCTCCTGGTACGAGGCGGCCAGATCAGCCCGCCGCGCCTCCGCCGCAGGGCCCAGCTCGCGCAGCCGGTAGAGGAGCGCGGTCTTGACCCCGGCGAACGAGAAGTCCCGCTGGGAGCGTCCGGAGAGGGCCACCGGGAATGCGAACGCGCCGCGGTCGCCGCCGGCCGCCAGCCGCTCGAGCGCGGCCCCGCCGGGGTAGCCGAGGCCGAGGAGGCGCGCCCCCTTGTCCACCGCCTCGCCCGCCGCGTCGTCGATCGTCCCGCCGAGGAGCGCCGGGCGCCGGTAGTCCTCGACCAGGTCCAGGCGCGTGTGGCCGCCGGAGGCCACCAGGCTGACGAACGGCGGATCGAGGGCCAGCGGCTCGAGCCACGCCGCGGCGATGTGCCCATGGAGGTGGTCCACCATCACCAGCGGCTTGCCGGCCGCGTAGGCGAGCGCCTTGGCCGTCGCCACGCCCACGAGCAGGGCGCCGATCAGCCCCGGCCGCTGGGTGACCGCGACGGCCGCAACGTCGTCCAGGTCGAGGCCGGCTTCCTCGAGCGCGCGGTCGACCACCCCGTTGACCGTGCCGAGGTGATGGCGGGCGGCCACCTCGGGCACCACGCCGCCGTAGGGCGTGTGGAGCTCGGCCTGCGACGCCACGATGCTCGAGAGGACGCGCCGCTCCCGGACGACCGCCGCCGCGGTCTCGTCACACGAGGTCTCGATCGCGAGGATCGGGCCGGTCACGCCTCCCCCGGATGGCCCAGGCGCCACATGATGAGCGCGTCCTCGCCGTTGTCCGAGTAGTAGCGCGGGCGGACGCCGTGGTCGGCGAAGCCGAGGCGGCGGTAGAGGCGGATCGCCTGCGCGTTCGAGACCCGGACCTCCAGCGTGTAGCCGCGGTGGTCGCGCCGGTCGCCGATGTCGAAGACCGCTGTCATGAGCGACTCGCCGATCCCCTCCCCCCGCCGCTCCGGGTGGACCGCCACGTTCAGCACGTGCCAGACCTCGACCTGACGGGCGACCATCACGTAGCCGACCGCCTGGCCCTGGTCGATCGCGATCAGCGCGATGCCGTCCCGTCGGCCCAGCTCGCTCACGAACATCGACTCGCTCCACGGCGTGGCGTGACTTCTGCGCTCGATCCCGAGCACCTGCACCACGTCGCCTCGGCGCATCGGGCGGATCTCCACCCGCAGGCCCGGGCGGGCGCGCGAGGGCTCCGTGGTCATGCGGCGCGCTCCCGCCGGAGCCGGTTGACCTCGGCGTCCGGCAGCCGCAGGTAGACCGGCACGACCGGACGGGAGCCCGCGGCGCGCACCCGGCGCGCCAGCTCCACGGCGCGGACGCGATGGATCCGCTCGCCGGCCGCCGCGCGCAGCGGCCCGCCGGCCGCGGGCGGGAGCGCCGCCAGGCCGTCGCCGGCCGCGAGCGCCGGCCGGTCGGCCACGTCGCCCACTGCGGCGAGCAGGTCCGCCGGCGCGAACGCCGCCGGGGCGACAACCTCGGTCAGGCCGCCCGGGCCGCCCGCGCGGTAGGCGGCGGCGAAGACCTCGCCGCGGCGGGCGTCGACGACCGGGACGAGCAGCTCGT
>DATFWK010000085.1:0-5073 GCA_035259345.1 Miltoncostaeaceae bacterium
GCAGGCCCTGGCCATGTGCGACGCCCAGGTGAAGCTGCACATCGGAGGCAGCCTCACGAAGGGCCTCGGCGCCGGCGCCGACTCGAAGGTCGGGCGCGAGGCGGCCGAGGAGAGCCGCGAGGAGCTCAAGGAGGCCATCCGTGGCGCGGACATGGTGTTCGTCACGGCCGGCGAGGGCGGCGGCACCGGCACCGGCGCCGCGCCCGTGATCGCGCAGATCGCCCGCGAGCAGGGCGCGCTCACCGTCGGCGTTGTGACCAAGCCGTTCGCGTTCGAGGGCATGCAGCGCATGCGCCGCGCCGAGGAGGGCGTCGAGGAGCTGCGCAAGCACGTCGACTCGGTGATCGTGATCCCGAACGAGCGGCTGCTCGAGGTGGTGGACCCGCACACGTCGATCGTCGACGCCTTCCGCATGGCCGACGATGTCCTCCGCCAGGGCGTGCAGGGCATCACCGACCTCATCACCGTGCCCGGGCTCATCAACCTGGACTTCGCCGACGTGCGCACGATCATGTCCAACGCCGGCTCGTCGCTGATGGGCATCGGCATCGCGAGCGGCGAGAACCGCGCCGCGGAGGCCGCCAAGTCGGCCATCTCCTCGCCGCTGCTCGAGAGCACCGTCTCCGGCGCGACCGGCGTGCTGCTGAACATCACGGGCGGCGCCGAGTTGGGGCTGTTCGAGGTGAACGAGGCCGCCACGATCATCCGCCAGGCGGCTGCCGCGGACTGCAACGTGATCTTCGGCGCCGTCATCGACGAGGCGGCGGGCGACTCGCTGCGCGTCACGGTGATCGCCACCGGCTTCGACGGCCAGGTGCCCGAGCGCGCCCGCGAGGCGACGTGGCGGCGCGAGCCGGCGGCGGCGGAGACGCGCGCCATCCCGAGCCTGGCCCGCGAGGAGCGCCAGTCACTCGAGGTCCCGGACGACGCCCTCGACGTGCCCTCCTTCCTGCGCGACCGCTAGTGGAGCACTAGCTCCCGCGGGCCTTCGCGGAGGCCCGCGGCGGGGGTGCGTGGTAGGTTCAGGCGCCGATGGCGAGCGCCCTGCTCCGCACCCCGCTGCACGATCGACACCGGGCCCTGGGGGCCAAGCTCGCGGGGTTCGCGGGCTGGGAGATGCCCATCGTCTACACGACGACCCGCGCCGAGCACCGGGCGGTGCGCGAGCGCTCGGGCCTGTTCGACGTGTCGCACATGGGGCAGATCGAGGTCACAGGCCCTGCGGCACGTGAGTTCCTCGACGGGACGCTGACCAACGACCTCGGGCGCATCGGCCCCGGCCAGGGGCAGTACACGCTGCTGCTGCAGGAGGACGGCGGGGTCGTCGACGACCTCATCGTCTACGCGTTGCTCGACCGCTTCCTGATCGTCTGCAACGCCGCCAACGTCGACCCGGTCCGCACGTCGCTCACCGACCGCGCCCCCGAGGGTGCAGAGGTCAACGACCGCTCCGCCGAGGTCGCGATGCTCGCGCTGCAGGGCCCGGCCTACGAGGCGCCGCTCGCGCCGCTGGTCGGCTCGCCGGCGCCGCTCGCGCTCGAGTACTTCGAGATCACCGAGGACGAGGTCGCCGGCGTCCCGGCGCTCGTCGCCCGCACCGGGTACACGGGCGAGCCGGGCGTCGAGATCATGTGCCCGGTGTCCGGCGCGGGCCGGGTCTGGGACCGGCTGATGGCCGGGCCGGACGCGCCCGAGCCCGCGGGGCTCGCCGCCCGCGACACGCTCCGCCTGGAGGTCGGCTACCCGCTCTACGGCCAGGACCTCTCGCGCGAGCGGACCCCGATCGAGGCGGGCCTGGCGTGGGCCTGCGACCTCGAGGGCGGGTTCGTCGGCGTCGAGGAGTGCCGGCGGCGCAAGGCGGAGGGCCCGGCCGAGCGCCTGGTCATGATGAAGCTGCTCGAGCCCGGCATCCCGCGTCCCGGGTGCGCGGTGCTCGCGGGCGGCGAGCCGGTGGGCGAGGTCACCAGCGGCACGCTCTCGCCGACGCTCGACGTGGGCATCGCGATGGGGTACCTCCGCCCGGACGTCGCGAGCCCGGGCACGGACGTCATGGTGGACATCCGCGGCAAGCAGAAGGCCGGGCGCGTCGAGCGCCGGCCGCTGGTCCAGACATCCCCGACGAAGGCCGGCTGAGCACAGCGAAGGGAGCCACGTGGCCGACGAGACCTATCCCGAGGACCTGCGCTACCACCACGAGCACGACTGGGTGCGGGTGGAAGGCGGCGAGGCCGTCTTCGGCATCACCTGGTATGCGCAGGACGCCCTCGGGGAGGTGGTCTACTACGACCCGCCCGAGCCGGGCGCCACGATCGCCAAGGACGGCGCCTACGGCGAGCTCGAGTCGGTGAAGGCCGTCTCGGACGTCATCGCCCCGGCCGGCGGCGAGGTGGTCGCGGTCAACCAGGCCGTCCGGGACACGCCGGAGCTGGTCAACCAGGACCCCTACGGGGAGGGGTGGCTCGTGCGGGTGCGCCTCTCGGACCCGGCCGAGCTCGACGCGCTGCTCGACGCGTCGGCCTACCGCGAGTACCTGTCCGGCCTGTGAGCACCGGCTACCTCTCCACGACGCCCGACGACCGGGCGCGGATGCTGGACGCGATCGGGGCCGCCTCGGTCGACGAGCTGTTCGCCGACGTCCCCGACGGCCTGCGCCTGCGCGCGCCGCTCGCCCTTCCCCCCGCGCTGTCGGAGCCGGAGCTCTTCGACCACCTCGCCGCGCTCGCCGGCGCCAACGTCGGCCAGGACGGCGAGCTCTCGTTCCTCGGCTTCGGCATGTACGACCACTACGTCCCGGCCATCGTGGACGCGATCACGAGCCGCGGCGAGTTCCTGACCGCGTACACGCCGTACCAGCCGGAGATCTCGCAGGGGACGCTGCAGGCCATCTTCGAGTTCCAAACCGCGATCTGCGAGCTCACCGGCCTCGACGTATCGAACGCGTCGATGTACGACGGGGCGACGGCCGCCGTCGAGGCGGTCGTGATGGCGTCAGGCCAGACCGGCCGGAAGCGGGTGCTCCTGCCGGACGCGGTCCACCCGGAGGTGCGCGCCGTGCTGGCCACGTACGCGCCGGGCCTCGAGCTCGAGCTCGTGGCGCTTCCGCTGCGCGACGGGCGCACGGACCCGGCCGAGGTCGAGGGTGCCCTCGACGCCGACGTCGCCTGCGTCGTCCTCCAGCACCCGAACGCGCTCGGGCTGCTCGAGGACGCGCCGCGGATCGGCGCGGCCTGCCGCGCGGCCGGCGCGCTCCTGGTCGCCTCGGTCGACCCGACCTCGCTCGGCGTGCTCGCGCCCCCGGGCGCCTATGGCGCCGCCCTCGCGGTGGGCGAGGGCCAGGCGTTCGGCAACGGCGCCTCCTACGGCGGCCCGACGTTCGGCTTCCTCGCCTGCAGCGAGGACCTGCTGCGCCGGCTGCCCGGCCGGCTCGTGGGCGAGACCCAGGACGTCGAGGGCCGCCGCGGCTACGTGCTGGCCTTCCAGACGCGGGAGCAGCACATCCGGCGCGAGAAGGCCACGAGCAACATCTGCACGAACCACGCGCTCAACGCCCTCGCCGGCATCGTCCACATGAGCTGGCTCGGAAAGCGCGGCATCGTCGAGCTCGGCCACCTGCTCCTCCAGCGCGCGCGCTACGCCCGCGACCGGCTCGCCCAGGTGCCGGGCGTCGAGGCCGCGTTCGACGCGCCGCACTTCAAGGAGGTCGTGATGCGCCTGCCGGAGCCGGGGGACGCCTGCCAGGCGGCGCTCGCCGCCGAGGGCATCAACCCGGGCCATCCGCTCGGGCATCACTTCCCGGGGCTCGAGGACTGCATCCAGGTGGCCGTCACCGAGCGCCGCTCGCGAGCGGACATCGACCGGCTGGTCGCGGCGCTGGAGGCACGCTATGCCTGAGCCCCACGTCCCCACGGTGTTCGAGCGCTCGCGCCCCGGCCGCCGCGCGGGGCGCCTCCCCGCCGTGGACGTGCCCGAGCAGCCGATCGAGTCGCTCGTGCCGGCCGTGCTCCTGCGCCAGGAGCCGCCGGGGCTGCCCGAGGTCGCCGAGCCGGAGCTCATCCGCCACTTCACGGCACTCTCGCGCCGCAACTTCGCGATCGACGTCGGCTTCTACCCGCTGGGCTCGTGCACGATGAAGCACAACCCGCGCATCAACGAGCGGGTCGCCGCGCTGCCCGGGTTCCGCGGCCTGCACCCGCTGCAGCGGCCGGAGGCAGCGCAGGGCATGCTCCGCGTGCTCTTCGACCTCGGCGAGATGCTGGGCGAGATCGCCGGCCTGCCCGCGACGACGCTCCAGCCGGCGGCCGGCGCCCACGGCGAGCTGACCGGCCTGATGCTCGCGCGGGCATACCACGCCGAGCGGGGGGAGGACGCACAGCGCCGGCGCGTGCTCATCCCGGACTCCGCGCACGGCACGAACCCGGCCTCGGTGACGCTCGCCGGATACGACGTGGTGCGGCTCGGGCAGAACGCTGAGGGCGGCGTCGACCTCGACGACCTGCGCGCGAAGGTTGACGATACGGTCGCCTGCCTGATGCTCACGAACCCCTCGACGCTCGGCCTGTTCGAGCGCGACATCGTCGAGGTGGCGCGCGTCGTCCACGAGTCCGGCGGGCTCCTCTACTACGACGGGGCCAACCTCAACCCGATCATGGGCGTCTGCCGGCCCGGCGACATGGGCTTCGACATCGTCCACTTCAACCTGCACAAGTCGTTCTCGACGCCGCACGGGGGCGGCGGTCCGGGGGCCGGCGCCGTGGCCGTCACCGCCGAGCTCGAGCCCTACCTGCCGCGGCCGGTGGTCCGCCGCGAGGGGGACCGGTACCTGCTGGACGACGACCGCCCGCGCTCGATCGGCAAGATCCGCAGCTTCTACGGCAACGCGGGCGTCGCGGTGCGGGCGTACGCCTACATCCGCACGCTCGGCCCGGACGGCATCCGGGAGGCGGCCGAGACCGCGGTCCTGAACGCCAACTACCTCATGGCGCGCCTCAAGGAGCGCTACGAGCTGCCGTTCGACCGCACCTGCATGCACGAGTTCGTGCTCTCGGCCCGGGAGCTGAAGCGCCGCCACGGCGT
>DATFWK010000086.1:0-3557 GCA_035259345.1 Miltoncostaeaceae bacterium
CGTTGCAACGACCCCCGCAAGCCGGGCATTCGCCAGGATCAGGGCGCGGTTGACGCGCAGGGTCGCCCCGCCGCTCTCGGCGTGGAGGCGCTCGAGGACGAACGGCGTCACGTCCTTCCCCGCCACGCCGGCGCGCGAGGCCTCGGCGACGGCACGCTCGATCAGCGGCTCGATGTCGTCGAGGCCCTCGTCCGGTGGGCATGCGAGCAGGAGGCCCCCGCCGCCGAGACCCCAGTGGGCCTGGGCGATGGCCGCCGCCTCGTCCGCGGTCTCCACCCGCGCCGAGACCGGGGGCCCGCCCCGGGCGCTGTAGAAGCGCGGCATCTCGTCGGTCCGCCATCCGAGCACGGGCACGCCGAGCGTCTCCAGGGCCTCGGCGGTCGCCGCGACGTCGAGCAGTGACTTGACGCCGGCGGAGACGACGAGCGCCGGGGTGCGCGCGAGCTCCAGCAGGTCGGCGGAGACGTCCGGCGGGGCCGGGAACCCGCGGTGAACGCCCCCGAGTCCGCCGGTCGCCATCACCCGGATGCCCGCCAGGCGCACGGCCAGCAGGGTGCCCCCCACCGTGGTGGCTCCGAGGGCCCGCTGCGCCGCCGCGGCGGCCAGGTCCCTGGGACCCGTCTTGCGGGCGGCCGGACCTGCCCGCGCGATGCGCTCGAGCTCGTCCGGGGCGAGGCCGACCCGCACGAGGCCGTCCACCACGCCGACGGTGGCCGGGACGGCCCCGGTCGCCCGCACGGCCTGCTCGGCGGCCACGGCCACGGCGGCGCCCTCCCCCGCCGGGAAGCCGTGCGCGGCGAGCGTGGTCTCGAGGGCGACAACCGGGCCGCCCCTGTCGATGGCCTCCGCGACCTCTGCCGCGACGTGGAGCGGCGCGCTCACGGCATCGCCCCCAGCCGCCCCACGCAGGCGGCCGCCGCCGCGAGCCCGCGCTCGAGCGCCTCCTCGGGCGCGCCGCCCAGGAGCACCCCGGCCGCCAGCGCGTCGCCGGCGCCGGTGGTGTCGACGACCTCGGCCGGGTGGGCGGGGAGCTCGAGCCGCTCGCCCCCGAGGACGGCCACGCAGCCGGCCGCGCCGCGCTTCAGCACCCACTCCGGCGCGCCCAGGTCGCCGCCGAGCGCCGCGCGCTCCGCCTCGTTCGCGAGCACGAGGTCCGGGGCGAGCGTGGCCAGCTCCGCCCGGAGGAGCCCGGGCCCGTAGGCGCGGATGACCGACCAGGAGGCGAGGTCGACGCTCACACGGCCGCCACCGGCCCGCGTGAGCTCCGCGGCCCGCCGCGCGGCAGCGGCGATCGGGTGGCGCATGAGCGCGTAGCCGGAGACGTGCAGCCAGTCGCACCCCTCGAGCCACGCCGCGTCGAGCTCGGCGGCGGCCAGATCGGGTGCGACGCCGCGGTCGCTCGCCATGGTCCGCTCGCCGTCGGGCCCCACGAGGGCGACGACCGCCCCGGAGCCGCCGTCGACCTCCGGCCCGAGCACCGCGACGCCCCGCGAGCGCAGCTCGTCGGCCGCGAGGCGGCCGGCCGCGTCGCCGGAGCGCTTGCCGAGGAACCTGGCCTCGGCGCCGAGGTGCGCGGCCCACGCCGCGACGTTGGCCGCCTGGCCGCCCGCGCCGAGCCGCGTGCGGGCCGGGGCGTCCCCGCCCGGCGCGAGCGGTCGCTCGAGCCGCACGACGACGTCGACGAGGAGGTCACCGAGGCAGGCGACGCGCACGCGCGCATTCTCACGCCTGGGAGGTGATCCACGGCGGCGCCTCGCGCGAATGCATCGGCGTCGATTCCGACACCAGTCTCACCCAAGAGGAGCCCCATCACATGATCCGCAACCTCTTCCGAGCGGGCAGGAGCCGCACGAAGATCGCGGTGCTCGGCAGCCTCGCCGTCGCAGCGACGATCTCGGGCGTCGGGCTCACGGCAGCCATGAGCTCGGACTCGAACCCCACCCGTCCCATCGCGGTGAACCAGACCGACGGATACGGGCAGGGCAAGCTCGGCGCGTTCACCTACTACCAGAGCTTCGACTGCGTCCACCAGCCGTTCGACGACCTCGACGGCAACGGCAAGGTCGCGGCCGTGGACCCGGCGGAGTTCCAGACGCCGCGCTGCGTCGTCGGCACGCAGCCCGGCATCGACCCGGCGGGCGAGCCGGGCGACAAGACCGCCCCCCTGTACGTGATCGTGCCCTTCTTCGACGCCGACAACGACGGCGCCGCCGCGGACGCCGCCTCCCCGACCGGCGAGTCCTCGACCGGCCCGCTGGCGACGGCGCTGAAGCAGGAGTTCGGCTTCGTGCCGGACGCCTTCGACCCCACGCCCGGCGTCCCGGTCCAGTGCCCGGAGCCCGGCCCGCCGCTGACCCAGCACAAGGGCGAGTTCGGCACCTGCACGATGCACACGACCACGCTTGACCTCGACCCGACGCTCAAGGCCCTCGGCCTGCCGCCGGTCGGCGCCAAGCTCCCGCTCGTGAACCACAGCCACATCATCCAGAACATCAACTACAAGCCCGTCTGGTGGCAGATCCGCGCCGTCCTCGTGCTCGACAAGAGCATCTGGCCGAACGTCGCGGGCACCACCGGCATCACCTCGGTCGAGGCGATGCGCCAGGCGATCGCCGACGGCAAGGCCATCGGTGACGTCCCGAGCAACTTCTACCTGTTCTTCGACTCCCGGCAGTTCCCCGGCCACCAGCACTAGCCCACGGCAGCGGCCGGCCGGCCCAGTCGGGCCGGTTCTCCGAGGAGCCCCCGTCCCCGCGGGGGCTCCTCGCTGGGTCCCGGGGATGGGCGTCCGGGAGGGGCGCGTGGTCGGGCTCGCGAGCCCGCGCGTGCCGGGGCGGGCGCCCGTGCGCGCGGCGGCACGGATCCGCGCGCGCGGCGTCACCGGCGTGACTTCGGGGAGGGTCGTCCAGCCGGAGGTTGGTGCTACCCTCGCCCATCCAGTGAGCAAGAGCCTGATCATCTGCGAGAAGCCGTCGGTCGCCCGTGACGTCGCCGCCGCGCTTCCCGGCAAGCTCGCCAAGAAGGGCGACTTCTGGGAGGGCGACGAGGCGATCGTCGCCTACGCGGTCGGCCACCTGGTCGAGCAGGTCGACCCAGAGGCCTACGACCCCCGCTACAAGAAGTGGCGCTACGAGGACCTCCCGATCGTGCCCGAGCACTTCCGCTACGAGGCGAGGGACCCGCGGGCGGCCAAGCAGCTCAAGTCCCTCCACAAGCTCATGGCCTCGCCGGAGATCACCGACCTGGTCAACGCCTGCGACGCCGGCCGCGAGGGGGAGCTGATCTTCAAGCTCATCCTGGAGACCGCGCCGGCCGCTGCCCGCGAGAAGCCGGTGCGCCGCGCCTGGTTCTCGTCCATGACCCCGGCCGCCGTCCGGGACGCCTTCGAGCACCTGCGCGACGACCAGGCCATGCGGCCCCTCGAGGAGGCGGCGCGGGCGCGCAGCGAGGCCGACTGGCTGGTGGGCATGAACGCCACCCGGGCCGCAACGACCAAGGCGGGCTCGGTGCGCAAGGTGCTCTCGCTCGGGCGCGTGCAGACGCCGACCCTGGCGCTG
>DATFWK010000087.1:0-17110 GCA_035259345.1 Miltoncostaeaceae bacterium
ACCCCGGCCTCCGGCTGGGCGCCCGCGGACGTGACACGGCCCTGGATGAAGTCGGTGCTGGTCCCGCCGCTGCCCGGCATCCCGCCGTCGGACGCAACTCCGATGGCGGCCATCGCGAGCACCGCTGGGACCGTAACGGCGGCGCCGACCACCCTCCGTTTCATAGAGGACCCCCGTTTGCGTTGATCATTACAAGGTGCAGACGTCGGCAACCTATCCTGCGCGAATGCGCAGTGCCATCCCCGTTTTTGGAGGATGGGCGCTCCTTCGATCGGATCAGCGCCGCCGGAGCGGCGATCAGCCGACGGGCCCGGCCGCGGCGAAGGCGGGCCTGGCGGTGAGCGTCTCCCGCCAGCGCAGGAGCCCCGGATAGGGGGCGAGGTCGAGCCGCGTCCGAAGCGTCCGCCACAGCACCGGGACCGCGGCGCAGTCGGCGATCGTGAAACGCTCGAGCGCGTGGCCGGAGGGATCGACCAGACCGTCGAAGATCGCGAGCGTCCCGGCGATCTCCTCCGCCCGGCGGGCGGCCAGCTCCCAGTCCGGCGGCGCCGCGCCGAAGCCCTGGCCCGGGACGAAGCCGAGCGCCGGGTCCTCCACCCGCCGGAGGGCGGGGCGGAGGCTGAGGGCGACGCGGTCGAGCCACTGGTCCACCCGCGCGGCACCGACCGCCTCCGACGGATAGAGGTCCTCCCGCGCCTCCCGCCGGGCCAGGTACCGGAGGATGGCATTGCTCTCCGCGAGCACGAGGTCGCCGTCCACCAGGCAGGGGATCCCGCCGAGCGGGTTGACCGCCAGGTACTCGGCCGGCCGGGGGTGCGCGAGCGACACCTCGCGCCGCTCGTACTCCAGGCCGAGCTCGGCCAGGAGGAAGCGCACCTTGAGCGCGTTCGACGAGCGGGGGTTGTCGTAGAGCGCCGGCACCGCGGGCACGCTACCGCCGCCGCGGAGCGACCCTCAGGTCGCCGGGAACGCGGTGTCGAACGCCTGCAGCCAGTCGCGCGCCTGGCCGTCGATGTTCAGCGCGCCTGGGCCGTTGCAGAGGATCGTGCTGTTCGTCCCCGGCTGCGCGGCAAGCGCCCACTGGGCGCTCATCGGGGTGCCCGCCCCGTCGGGGAGCGGGCCGGCCGGCAGCGCCGGCGTGGCGGTGAGGAGGAAGTGCACGGTGGCGAGGCGCCCGCCGAGGCGCGTGTACATGTCCGCGAAGCCGGCCGGCCAGCGCAGCCACTCCTCCACGCTCAGCGGGTCGCCCGGCGTGCCGCCGTCCGCCCCGTGGAACATCTGGTTCCAGACGCCGCCCGAGCGGCTGAGGCCCTGCAGCAGCGCGTTGAACGTGCGCCGGTGGGGCCGCCCGTCGCGCCCGAGGTTGTGGTTCGGGCCGAGCCCGGCGCCGATCGAGCTGTGGAGCCCCGGGCCGATCCAGACGTGGACCCGGTCCGCGTAGCTCCGCCCGTACGGCGAGGGCACGTCGATCGCAGCCATCGCGGCGCGGAAGGCGACGCCCTTGCTCGCCGGGTCGATCACCGGCGGCTCCGCCGGCACGCCGTCCGACCAGGGCGCCCCCTCGATCCTGTCGACGATGACGAGGTGGTTCGCGGCCGCGTCGATCGCCCTGCGGAGCGTCTGGGCCATCTGGCTGGACGTCATCGTCACAAGCGCGTCGCCGGAGACGACGGCCGGCATCTGGGGCCGCGAGGAGGCGCCGGTGGCCATGAACGGCACGCCCCGGGCGAGCAGCCCGGGCAGGCCGGCAAAGCCGCCGAGCACCTGGGACTCCGCCGTGAACGTCGACTGCAGGGCGACGAAGTCCGGCCGGCCGGGGCACCGGGCCGGGGCGACCGGCGGCCCCACCGGCGGCACGTCGATCTTGAAGCGGGGCGGAGGCGGCGGCGGGGGTGCGGGCACGCCGAGGACGAGGCCGAGCTTCGCCGCCATCTTGCGCTGGGTCCACCCGACCGGGTTGTAGAGCATCCAGAAGGCGAGGCGCGCGACCTGGAGGGGCGGCGTGTCGCCGAAGGCGGGGCCCGCGAGCTGGCGGATCGGCATGCCGCGGTTCAGGCGGCCGATCCGCGGCGAGGGCCCCGCGGTGCTGCGGGCGAGGCCCGCGAGGTCCAGCGCCGCCGTGGCCAGCGCGACGCTGCTTGTCCGCGGGACGCCCGAGACCCGCAGGCGCACGCCCGGCGTCGGTATCGCCGTGGCGGCGAGCGGGCCGCCGAGGACCGCGGTGATCGCCACGGTCCGCCCGTGCCGGCGCGGGCGCAGGGCCCCGCCGACGACCGGCATGAGGCCCTGCGACGGCACGACCACGACGAGCGGTCGCGAGGGCGCGAGCCTCGGCTTCGGCGTGACGACACGGGCCTGGACGAGCAGGAGCTGGCCGGGCGGCGGGGCCGGCACGACGACGTCGACCGACGCGGCCTCCGCGGCGCCGGCGCCTGCCCCGGCGCAGGCGAAGGCGCAGGCCACGAGCACGCGAGCGCGGCGCTGTCTCCCCACGGGGCCGATGGTAACCCCCAAGGTCCGCCGGACGAATTCCGCACGATGCGGGTCAGCCGCGCGGCGTTTCGGCCCGCTCCACCTGGAATCGCTCGAGCCGGAACGGGGCGAGGTCGAGCGCCGGATCCCGGCCCGTGGCCAGGTCCGCGATCGCCTCGCCCAGGGCGCTCGCGAACTTGAAGCCGTGGCCCGAGCACGGGCTCGCCAGCACGACTCGCGCGTCGCCGGGCAGGCGATCGAGCACGAAGTGCCCGTCGGGGGCGTTCGTATAGAGGCAGACGCTCGCCGCGCGGACCTCGCCGTCCGCCGCCGGGAGCACCCGCCGCAGGGGCTCTCGGATCGCGGCGACGTCGGCCGGGCGGACGGTGCGGTCCACCGCTGCGACGGTCGTCGCGTCGCCCTCGCGGTGGATCGCCATCTTGGCGCCCGCCCCCTGGTCCGGGAACCCGTACAGATAGCGCTCGGGCGCCCATTCCCAGATGAACGGCACGAAACGCGGCAGCGCGAGCAGCTCCGGCTCCGCCGGGGCGAACCAGGCCTGTACCTGCCGCGCCACCTCGAGCCGGACGACCCCGGGCGGCAGCAGGTCCCCCGCCCACGGCCCGAGCGCGAGGACGAGCGCGTCGGCGCGAAGGGCGCCGCCGGTCGTCCGTACGGTCAGCCCGTCCTCCGCGGCGGACCATCCCACGAGCCCCTCGCCGAGGCGGAGCGTCGCCCCGGCCTCGCGCGCCAGCCGCAGCGCCGCGGCGACCGCCCGCTCCGGGTACAGCATGCCCAGGCGCGGCTCGAGCAGGCCGACCGTCCCCTCCGCCGCCAGCATCGCCGGGAAGCGGGCGCGGACCTCCGCGGCGTCGAGCATCTCGTACGGCAGCCCGTGGGCCGCCGCGCTCGCCCGGGCGCCCGCGACCAGCGCGCCGTCCGACGGCCCGACCATCAGGCCGCCCGTCATCTCCAGGAGCAGCTCGCCGGCGGCCCGCTCGAGCTCGGCCCAGCGGTCGTAGGCGCGTTGCACCATCGGGACGTAGAAGGGCGCCTCGAAGTAGGCCTCGCGGATCATGCGGGTTCCGCCGTGGCTCGAGCCCAGGGCGTGCGGCGGCGGGTTGGGGTCGATGCCGACGACCCGCGCCCCGCGCCGCGCGAGCTCCCAGGCGGCCATGCTGCCCATGGCGCCGAGGCCCGCGACGCAGACGTCCACGGGGCGGGACGCTACCCTGGGGCCGTGCCCCGCGGTCGCCTGACGGTCGAGCCCCAGAGGCCCCGCTCAGCCGACGGCGTGGTCGCCCGCTCCCCGACCGTCGCGGCCCGCGGGATGGCGGCGACGAGCCATCCGCTCGCCACGCGCGCGGCGCTCAGGATGCTCGAGGAGGGCGGCAACGCCTGCGACGCGGCCGTGACCGCCGCCGCCGTCCTCTGCGTCTGCGAGCCGATGTCGACCGGCATCGGCGGCGACGCATTCGCGCTGGTCTGGCGCGACGGCGAGCTCACGGGCCTGAACGCGAGCGGGCGCGCGCCCCGAACGGCGGACCCGGACGTCCTCGACGCGGCGCCCCTCTACGGCCCCCGGTCGGTGACGGTGCCGGGCGCCGTCGCGGGCTGGGCGGACCTGCTCGCGCGCCACGGCACGCGCGGCCTTGACCGCTGCCTCGCACCGGCGATCGACGCCGCGGAGGCCGGCTTCGCGGCGACGCCGGTCATCGCGCGCATGTGGCAGCGGCTGGCGCCGGCCCTGGTCGCCGATCCCGAGCTCTCGTCCGTGTTCCTGCCCGCCCCGTCCGTCGGCGAGATCGTCCGCCTGCCCGCGCTCGGGGCGACGCTGCGACGGATCGCCGGGGACGGCCCGGACGCCCTCTATCGGGGACCGGTCGCCGCGGCGATCGCGCGGGCGAGCTGGCTCGGCGAGGAGGACCTGGCCGAGCACCGCTCCGAATGGGTGGAGCCGCTGCGTCTCCGCTACCGCGACGTCGAGGTGGCCGAGCTGCCGCCCAACGGGCAGGGCGCGGCCGCGCTGCAGGCCCTGGCGCTGGCCGAAGGCTGGGACATGGCGGCCCTCGAGCCGGTCGACCGCATCCACATCCAGGCCGAGGCGGTCAAGCTCGCCTTCGCCGACGCCTACCGCCACATCGCCGACGGGCCGCTGCCCGAGGGCTACCTGGAGGAGGCGTACATCGCCGAGCGGCGGCGCCTGCTCAACCCGCGCTACTCCGGCGCGCCGCGCGCCGGCGAGCTGCCCTCGGGCGGCACCGTCTACCTCTGCGTGGTGGACGAGGGGCGCATGGCGTGCTCCTTCATCCAGAGCCTGTACCACGGCTTCGGCGCCCGCGTCGGCGCCGCCGACACCGGCATCGCGCTCCAGAACCGCGGCGCGTGCTTCACGCTCGCGCGGGGGCACCCGAACCGGCTTGCGCCCGGACGGCGGCCGTTCCACACGATCATCCCCGGCATGCTGGTGCGCGACGGCCGCCTGATCGGCCCCTTCGGCGTCATGGGCGGCCACATGCAGCCACAGGGCCACCTGCAGCTGGTCTCCGCGATCGTCGACCGCGGCCTCGACCCGCAGGCTGCGCTGGACGAGCCGCGCTTCCGTGTGGACGGCGTCGGCCCGGAGTTCGAGCTGGCGCTGGAGCCCGGGCTGTGGCCCCACGAGAAGCAGCTCAGCAAGCGCGGGCACAAGGTCGTGAAGGACGAGGACCCCATCGGCTTCGGCGGGGGCCAGGCGATCGTCGTCCGCGGCGAGGCCCTCGCGGCCGGCTCAGAGCCGCGCAAGGACGGCCACGCGGCGGGCTACTAGCGCGGCGCCGGGTGCGCCGCGGCCTGGGCGGCGGCCGCCAGCGCCGCCGCGGCGGCCTGCTGCTGGGCGGTCGCGGCGACGTGCTTGAGGCGGCGAGCCCGCGGCACCTCGATCACGACGGCGTTCCGGGCGCCGCCCCAGCGCACCCGCATGTCGTCCATCGCGAGCCGCCAGGTCAGCGGCAGGTAGCGGACGCGCTCGAGCCGCTCGAGCAGCTGGCGGTGGTAGACGTGATAGCGGAGCGGCGCGTGCCCGGGCCGGGTAAGGCTGTACCGGCTGAAGCCGTCGCCCAGGTCGTACTGCGGCAGCCGCCCGACGAGTTCCTGGGCGCCGAGCCGCACGAGCACCTGGGCGCGGTTGCGCACGGCGGCCCACTCGGGGTGGCGGCGAACCCGCAGGTTGGCCTGGTGGGCGAAGCGCTCGAGGCTCACGAGCGCCTGCATGAAGCCGTTCAGCACCCGGGCCCTGGCGCCGCCGGCGTAGGCGTACTCGAGGTACCAGCGCCCGCCCCCCCGGCCGGCCGCGACGAGACCACCGTACTGCCACTTGACGTCGAACGCCCGCAGGTACTCGGTGGCGACCCGCAGCGCGAACGCGTTCTCGGCTGGGCTCGGGTCGACGTCGAGCAGCGGGGGGACGAGCGTGAGGGCCATCGCGTTGCTCATGGCGTCCCGCCACGGCGCCGGCTGGCTGTCCGGAGCGGTGTACGCGCTCTCGTTCACCCGGAAGACCGCACCGCCGGGCGCCCGGCGCACGGTCGAGAAGGAGATGATCTCCCTCGCCCCGGCGAGGAAGCCGGCCCGGTCGCCGCGAGCCTTCCGGCGCAGGACCTCGCGCGCCGAGCGCACCCAGTTCGGGAAGATGCCCTGGTTCTTGTAGTAGGTCCACAGCAGCGCCGAGCCGGGCGGGCGGACCATGCAGCCCGCGCACGGGCGCCGGTTGGTGCGGTCGAACCACACGTTGGCCGCGGAGATCTTGATGCGCGTTCCCAGCGGTGCCGCGCCCTCCGAGAGCGGCGCCTGCGCGGCGTCGGCCGCGGCCCCGAGCGCGGCGACGGCCATCAAGGCGGCCGCCAGGGCCACCCCGGTCGTCCTCGCGGCCATGCGCCGCCGCCGCCGGTTGCGATTCAAGGTGCTGATCGCCGGAATCAAATCAGCGCCGGCCTGCCGGGAAAACTCCGCATGGTGCGGGACGCCGCGAACGCGCGCCGGGGTAGGCTGGGCCGGCCCATCGATCCAGGGGGGATTCACGATGCCCGAGCAGCCGCCGCCCGCCGACCCGAACCGCGCCTACACGGCCGTGTTCGACACGAGCGCGGGCGAGATCCGCGCCGAGCTCTTCGCCGCCGACTCGCCCGAGACGGTGGGCAACTTCGTCGGCCTCGCGCGCGACGGGTTCTACGACGGAACCGTCTTCCACCGCGTGATCGGTGACTTCATGATCCAGGGCGGCTGCCCGCAGGGCACCGGCACGGGCGGCCCGGGCTACCAGTTCCGCGACGAGATCAACGACCACCCCCTCGTCCGGGGCTCGCTCGCGATGGCGAACGCGGGCCCGGGCACGAACGGCAGCCAGTTCTTCATCGTCACGGCGCAGGCGACGCCGTGGCTCGACGGCAAGCACACGAACTTCGGCCGCGTCGTGGGTGGGCAGGACATCGTGGACGCCATCGGCACCACCAGCACGGACGGCCGCGACCGCCCGGTCGAGCCGCAGCGGGTGAACACGATCCGGATCGAAGAGGGGTAGTGCTCCGTCCCAGGAGCCTCGATGGCCTCCGGCGGCTGCAACGCTCGGCCGGGTCCAACGGCATCGCTGCGAGGAATCCTCGGCCTCGGGGGCTTTGTCCTCGCCTGCGCCCATATGCCCGGATATGGGGCGCAGGCTGCGTCCTCGCCCGGCCGGCGCTTCGCATGCCGGAAATCCACCGAACTCCTGAGACGGAGCACTAGGACCTCCCGGCCCGCCGCGAGGCGGGCCTGCGGCGCGTCCGCCCGGCCAGGCGGACCGGCTCGGGCAGTCCGTCGTCCCCGGCGGTCACCATCGTGAAGACCGCGCGGCAGACGTCCCGCTCGACCTTGGCGGCGGGGTCCTCGGCGCGCGCCTCGAGGGCGACCCGCAGCGACGTCCGCCCGACGCCCGCCAGCGTCGCGGTGACGTTGCAGACCTCGCCGGCGCGGATTGGGGAGGACCAGACGCAGTCCGTCACGGCCTTGAAGAACACGGTCTGGTCGGGCTCCACGGCCCGCGCGGCCAACACCCAGGCGGCCATGTCCATGAAGCTCAGCATGTGCCCGCCGTGCATC
Source organism: Miltoncostaeaceae bacterium (assembly GCA_035259345.1). Lineage (GTDB taxonomy): Bacteria > Actinomycetota > Thermoleophilia > Miltoncostaeales > Miltoncostaeaceae > DATFWK01. The sequence goes on from DATFWK010000087.1 coordinate 7,588, forward strand.
ACGCCGAGGTGGTTCGCCTGGTTCGGCATCACCAGGATGGACAGCGTGTACGGCCGCACCCGTGGGAGCGGCGCGGCGGCCGGTGGCTCCTTCGGCGGCACGCGGGGACTCTACGCGTCGGGTGGGACCGCTCCGACCAGCCGGGCGATCACCATCTTCTGCACCTCGACCGTGCCCTCGCCGATGTCGAGCACCTTCGCGTCGCGGTAGAGCCGCGCGATCGCGCTCTCCTCCATCCAGCCGTAGCCGCCGTGGATGTGCAGGCTGCGCTCGGCGACGGTCTGGGCGAGCCGGCCGGTCACGAGCTTGGCCATCGCGGCCTCCTTGGTGAACGGCCGCCCGGCGTCCTTGAGCCGCGTGGCGTGGTAGAGCAGGGCCCGCGCGGACTCGATCTCGGTCGCCATCTCCGCCAGCTGGAACTGGATCGCCTGGAAGGCCACGATCGGGCGGCCGAACTGGCGGCGCTGCCGGGCGTACGCGAGGGCGAGCGCGAAGGCGCCCTCGGCCAGGCCGAGCCCGATCGCCCCGACGCCGAGGCGGCCGCCGTCGAGCACAGCGAGGAACTGGCGGAAGCCGGCGCCGCGCTCCCCGAGCAGTGCCTCGGGGCCCAGCTCGACGCCGTCGAGGCTCACGGGGCGCGTGTCGCTGGCGCGCCAGCCGATCTTCCGCAGCGGCGGGCCGGGGCGGTAGCCCGGCGAGTCGGCCGGCACGACGAGGTTGGAGACCTCGTCCGGGCCGGTCAGGGCCGTGATCGTGCAGCACGCGGTGATGTCCGTCCCGGCGTTGGTGATGAACATCTTGCTGCCGTCGACGGTCCAGCCACCGCCGTCGCGCGCGGCCGCCCGCGTGCGCGTGGCGCCGGCGTCGGAGCCGGCCTCCGGCTCGGTCAGGCCGAACGCCCCGAGCCCTCGCCCCGCGGCCAGGTCCGGGAGCCAGCGCTCCTTCTGGGCCTCGTCGCCGAACATGGCGATCGGCATGGTCCCCAGCGAGGTGTGCGCCGCGACGGTGATCGCGACGCTCGAGTCAACCTTCGCGAGCTCCTCGATCGCGAGGACGTACGAGAGCACGTCGAGGCCCGCCCCGCCGTGCTCCTCCGGGACGGTCATGCCCATGAAGCCCAGCTCGCCGAGCTTCACGACGATCTCGTAGGGGAAGCGGCTCTCCCGGTCGAGCTCCTCCGCGACCGGCGCGACCTCGCCCTCGGCGAACGCCCGGGCGGTGTCGCGGACGGACTGCTGCTGGTCCGTCAGGTCGAGGCTGACCGAGCCCAGGCTCACCGAGCGCCCGCGAGCGCGATGCGCTCCTCCGCGCGCCGCCTCGCGGCCTCGAGCGTGCCGCCGCCCTCGATGCGGGCCTCCTCGATCAGCTCGAGGACGGTGTCGCCGATGCCGTCCACCGCCGCGAGCACGCGCTCGATGTCCCAGTCGTCCATCTCATGTGCGATCGCGATGATGCCACCGGCGTTGGCGATGAAGTCGGGGACGTAGGCGATGCCGCGCGAGGCGAGCAGGTCGGCGACGCCGGCGTCGGCGAGCTGGTTGTTCGCCGCGCCGCAGACGACGCCGCACGCGAGCGCCGGCACCGTCGCGTCGTTCAGGACGCCGCCGAGCGCGCACGGGGCGAGGATGTCGCAGGGGGTGGTGAGCACCCCCTCCGCCGGGAGCGCGCGGGCGCCGATCTCGGTCGCGAGGCTCGCGGCGCGGGCGGCGTCGACGTCGGCCACCGCGACCTCGGCTCCCTCCTGTGCGGCCAGCCGGGCGACGCCGGACCCGACCTTCCCGACCCCCTGGACGACCACGCGGGCGTCCGCGAGGTCGCCCGAGCCCTGCTCCGCGCACCACGCGGCCCGCATCGCCGCGACGACGCCGCGGCTGGTGAACGGCGAAGGGTCGCCGCCCAAGCCGAACCGGCTGGTGGTGAGCCCGAGCACGAACTCGGTCTCCTCGTGGATCACGTCCATGTCGGCGGCCGTGGTGCCCACGTCCTCTGCCGTCAGGTAGACGCCGGAGAGCGAGTCGACCACCCGGCCGAAGGCCATGAGCAGCTCGGGCGTCTTGTCGCGGGCGGGGTCGCCGATGATCACGGACTTGCCGCCGCCCAGGTGGAGGCCGGCCGCCGCGGACTTGAGCGTCATCCCGGCCGCCAGGCGCAGCGCGTCCATCATCGCGGTGGCCTCGTCGGCGTAGGGGTGGAAGCGGCAGCCGCCGACCGCCGGGCCGAGCGCCGTCGAGTGCACCGCGACGATGGCCCGCAGGCCGCTCTCGTCGTCCGTGGCCCACACGACCCGCTCGTACGGGCCGACGTCGGCGTCGACCAGCCTCATGCGCCCGCTCCGGCGAGCTCGCGGAACCGGGCGCGGGCCGCGTCGTCCTTGGGGTGGCGGATCTCGCGGTACCCGGTGACCCGCTCCGGCAGGCGGACGGCCTCCTCGGCCGCCGGCCCGCTCAGCCGTCCGTCCGCGACGGCGGGAAGCACGTCGCCCTCGTACCAGTCGCGGAACGCGCGCTCGCGACGGTGCCAGGCCGGCAGCAGGCGGCGGGCGAACCGGGCGTGGCGGGCGAGCTTCAGCATCCAGTCACGCGCCTTCATGTCGAACTCGACGTGACGGCCGAGCACGTCGAACGCCGGCCGGTTGAGGTGCACGTACGAGATGCGGTCGCCGCGCGAGCGGTCGATGCCGAACCGCTCGCGGTCACGCGCGTACTTCCGCTCGCTGGTCAGCAGGTGGGCGACGAACACCTCGTCCTTGATGCACATCGTGCGGTGCAGGTTGTGGACCGCATGGCCGGCAAGGTCCGGCCGGGCCGCGGCGATGCCCGCCACGAGGCCCATGTAGCGCTCGAGGTAGGCCGGGCCGCCCCAGGCGATGACCTCCGGCGCCCGGACGGCCAGCATCCGGCGGGCCTCCTCGTCCAGCCCGATCGCCGCCGCGCGCTCCATGGCCGCCAGGTAGGCGCGGCGGCCGGACGCCTTGGGGATCCAGCCGGCCTCGCGCGCGACCAGGTCGTCGAGGGTGTCGCTCGGCCCTGCCGGGGCGAGGCCCTCGGCGGCGAGGCGGCGGCCGAGCGTGAAGGCCGCGAGGTTCGCCTCCGCGCGGCGCCCGGCCACCGAGCGGATCGCCGCCTCGAAAGCCTCACGCGGGATGGGCAGCCAGCCCTGCTGGAAGGCCGCGCCGAGCAGCGCGACGTTGGCGTAGATGCGGTCGCCGAGCGCCTCCTCGCAGGCGGAGGCGAAGTCGACGGCGAGCAGGCCGTCCGGCCGCACCGACGACCGCGCCTGATCGACCAGGGCCTCCGGCGCGCGGTCGGCGCCCATGAGGATAGTCGTGGTCGGCCGCGCGGCCGTGTTCAGGACGGCGGCGGAGCGCTCCGGGGAGGCCTTCTGCATCGCGCGCAGGCCCTCGATCGCCTCGAGCCCCAGCACCAGGTCGGCGCCGCCGTCGGCGATGAGCGGGGTGCGGACGCGGTGGCCGTCGTGCATGACCATGTCGCAGAACACCCCGCCGCCGCGCTGGGCCAGCCCCTTCTTGTGGTACGTGTCGACCTCGGGGAAGGCCGCGGCCGCCGCCTCCGTGAGGATCCGCGACGCGACGCCGATGCCCATGCCGCCGACACCGGCCATGTAGACCGCGTAGCCCTCCGGGCCGACGGAGGGCAGCACCGGGTCGGTGGGCGGGGCGACGTCCTGGATCGCCGGCGGCGCGGGCGCCTTCGAGCGGCGGACCGTGACGAGCTCGAAGCTCGGGCAGGCCTTGATGCGCGCGCAGTAGCCGTCGTCGACGCAGACCTCGCCGTCGATCCCGATCTTCTCGCCGAGCGGCGTGTCGATCACCGCGAGCCCGGGGCAGCCGGTGCCCGTGGTGCACGCCCGGCAGTTCTCGCAGGCCTCCTCGACCACGTTGTAGCGGGTGATCTCTGGCAGGAAGCCGCGCTCGCGCACGACGGCCTCGCGCGCCCGCCGCGTGCGCCGGCCGGAGGTGATCGCGCACTCCTTGTCCGCGATCACGACGCGCGTGCCGTCCATCAGCATCGCCCGCTCGAGCAGCTCCATGTAGCCGTCGCGATCGTCCGGGTTGGCCCGCGCCAGGAACGCCGGGCGCATCGCGCGGACGATCTCCTCGATCTCGAGCGGCCGCTGCGGGCGGCCCATCAGGTCGGTGCTGCTGGCCGGCGTACCCTGGTGGCCGGTCATGGCAGTGTTCTTGTTGTCGAGGATCACGTAGAGGATGTCCTGGTCCTGCTTGATCGCGTTGGCGATGGTGGACATCTCGCCGTGGAAGAACGTGCCGTCGCCGACGAGCGTGTAGTGCTTGTTGGTGACGAGCGGCGCGGCGCCCGCGCCGGTCGCGCCGCCGAGGCCCATCGCCGAGAGGTTGTTCATCTCGGAGAAGGGCGGCAGGTAGTTCATCGAGTAGCAGCCGATGCCGCCGTGGGCGATCACGTCGACCGGCTCGCGGCCGTGGACCCGGTGCATGTAGTCCGCGTCGCGCAGGCGCGAGCGGATCTCGCTCATCGGGTTGCTCGTGCCGCGGTGCGGGCAGCCGGCGCAGAACGTCGGGGTCCGCTGGAGGACGTTGAGCGACCCGCGCGCCCGCGCCTTGGGACGCTCGCGCGCCGCGATCGCCTCGCGCGCAAGCTCCACGGATGCGGCGGGGAACGCGTCGGGACTTCCGGCGACCAGCCGGGCCAGCGCGGCGAGCGCGCTGTCCGGCTCGAGGCCCAGGCCGTCCGGGACGCCCCGGGCTCCGCCCGGGAACGCCTTGCCCCAGACCGGACGGCCGCGGCCCTCGAGAGCGGTGCGCACCTGGGCCTCCAGGTGCGGGGCGCGCTCCTCGATGACGACGACCTCGTCGACGCCCTCGGCGAACGCGCGGACCGGCTCCGGGTCGATCGGCCAGGTGAGGCCGAGGCGGAGCAGCGGCACCTCGTCGTCGAGCCCGAGCGCGTGCAGCGACTCGCGCAGAAGGCCGTAGGCCGCGCCGGCCGTCACGAGGCCGAACCGGTGCCGGCGGCCGACCGGCCCCTCGACCTGGTTGAGCCCCGCGGCCGCGGCGGCGGCGTGGAGCGCCGGGATGCGGCGGTGGAGGAGGTCGTCCTCGAGCGTCGTGGTGTACGGCGGGAGCGACACCGCGTCCTCGACGCGGATCGCGCGCGTGTCGATGGTCGCCGGGGTCAGGGCGCCGACGGCCGGCGGGCGATTCGGCGAGACGTCGACGACCGCCGTGCCGTCCGCCTGCGGCGTGGTGACCATCACCGCGACGACCAGGCCCGAGCGCTCGGAGAGCTCGAAGGCGAGGCGGACGAAGTCCTTGAGCTCCTGGAAGGAGGCCGGCTCGATCACGGGGATGCGGCCCGCGCTCATGGTCACCCGGCTGTCGGCCCCGACCTGCGTCGAGCTGTTGAGCGGGTCGTCCCCGACCACGACGACGGCCGCGGCGTCGGCGGCGGCGGCGGCGGCGTTGGCGATCGCGAGACCGTCGAGGGCGACGTATGCGCCGACGCTCTTGAACACGGTCATCGAGCGGGCGCCCGGTACCTGGCGCGCGCCGTTCAGCATCGCGGCGCTCTGCGCCTCGTTGTTGGCGAGGATGGCCTCCACGCCCAGGTCGGCGAGGTGGCCGGCGTGCTGCTCGCAGATGAGGAACACCTCGGCCACCGGCGAGCCCGGGTAGCCCGTGATGAGCGAGACCCCGGCCTCGAGCGCCCCCTTGACGATGAGCTCGTTGCCGCCGAGCACCACCCGGCCGGACTCGCGGAGGAGGGGAGCGCCCTGGTCGGCGGGCGCAACCCGCGGGGCTGTGGTCGTCACCGGACCGCCTCTCTGATGAGCTTGGCGCGTCTGATACAACCCAGGCTAATAGTTGATTATTCCGCCGTCGAGAGCACTTTGTATGAAGTCTGGCCTTTTAGACGACGTTGATCTGAAGATCCTTCGACATCTGAGCGAGGAAGGGCGCATGTCGTTCGCCGAACTCGCCCGGAAGGTGAAGCTGTCCACTCCGGCCGTCCACCGGCGGGTGCGCGCCCTCGAGGAGCGGGGGGTCATCACCGGGTATTCGGCCCGTCTCGACCTCACCTCGCTGGGCGGGGGCCTGCAGGCGCTGGTCGCCGTCGAGACGGCGGGCACGCTCGACGAGATCGTCCACGAGCTGGAGTCGCTGCCCGAGGTCGAGGCCTGCTGGTCGACGGCCGGCACCTCGGACCTGCTGCTGCGCGTGCGCACCGGGGGGCCGGTCAGCATGGAGCGGCTGCTCGTGCGCCTGCGCGAGCTCGTCGGCGTGGACCGGACGCGCACGACGATCCTGCTCGACACGCGCTTCGACCGCGGCGCCGACCCGCGCTCACTGGGCGAGACCGGGCCGTAGCCGGCGGGGTCGGCCCCGGCGCTACGGGAGCGGGAGCTCGCCGAGGTTGCGCAGGACGCCCACGGTGGGCGCCATCGTGCGGAAGGCGTCGTCCTTCTGGAGCACGCCGACCGTGAACGTGGGGAACTCGGACATCCGGGCCATCATGGAGGCCGAGTCGCGCGAGCGAGGGACGGCCTTGTAGGTGCTGACGAGCACGGCGTCCGGCTCGAGCTCCTTCGCCACCTCGAGCGGCTTCGGCCAGTCGGGGGCGCACACGGTCACCTCCCATCCGGCGTCGGTCAGCTGCTTCACGGCCTCCTCGGAGCCCGGGAAGCGCACCTGGCCTTCCTTGTTCAGGACGACGTCGGTGGGGACGGTGACGAAGAGGAGCTTTGGCATGGGGCGGCAGGATAGTCAGCGGTCGCGCGGGATGAAACCCCGGCGCGGACCCTATCCCCGTGCACGCGCCGTCGGGTAGATTCCGGCGGCACCGGCGCCCGCGCCGACCCGCCGCTGTCCACTGAACGTGCCGACCAGGGGGGAACATGCCAAACGCTGCCGAGATTCCTGACGTCCCTGTCCTTCAGGCGATCGGCGACCGCCGCACATTCCGGTACTACGACCCGAACCGCAAGGTCGAGGACTGGAAGATCCAGACGATCCTCCAGGCGGCCCGGCTCGCATCGTGCCAGGGCAACATCAACGCCACCGAGGCCATCGTCGTCCAGAAGGAGAGCTGCGACCTCTGGGACGAGATCGAGGAGTGCGTCTCCGGCTTCAACGTCCAGATCATCAACCAGGCCTCGCACCTGATCTTCTGGCTCACCAACCTCCACGCCTGGTACGGCCGCGCGAACGACGGCCTCTCGACGCTGGCCCTCTCGGGCGCGCTCACGAAGTACCACGGCTGGAACTACGAGTTCACGATGACCCAGACCGTGCCGCGCCTGATGAGCTTCCCGGTCGAGCGCACCGACACCCTGCTGCGCTTCGAGTCGGGCCAGGCCGTCGGCCAGGCGACGGTCGCCGCAACCGCTCTCGGCGTCGGCACCTGCCTGCTGGCGTTCGGCCGCAAGCCGGGGGGCGTCGAGAAGGCGTTCGGCCTCACCCCGAACCTGAAGATGACCTGGGGCATGGCGCTCGGGTACCCGCTCGAGGACGCGAAGGCCGGTGGCCAGCGCCCGCGGCTCAAGTTCGAGAAGCTCTTCTTCAAGGACGCCTACGGGAACCCGTACGAGCCGGATCCGGAGCTCTTCAAGGCGCTCCAGTCCAAGGGGATGATCCAGGAGCAGGCCCCGCTGCCGGGCCGCATCGAGGAGATCGACAAGCTCGCCTCGCAGTTCAGCCGCGACCCGGGCGTCGTCTCGTGGCCGGACAAGGAGATCCGGCGCCTGCTCAACGACGACGACTGGGACTTCGGGCCGAACATCCGCAAGCGGGCGGAGGAGGTCCTCGCGCAGGGCGACCTCCCGGACTACCCGGACGAGATGCGCGAGACGTTCCAGAAGCTCATGGCGGAGCACGGCATCGACACCTCGAAGTACCTGAGCTGATCCCGCGCGCGCTCGCGCGTGGCGCTCTGCGACGGCCCCGCACCGGGCTCCGGGCGGGGCCGTCGTGCGTTCAGCCCTGGAGGCGCGAGCGGATCCGCTGCGCCAGCGTGCCGGCGAGCGAGCGCATCTGGCCCGTGTCCAGCCGGTCGCCGCGGGCCTGGAAGGCGAGCGTGGCGACGACCTTGTCCACGCGGACGCACGCGAATCCGATCTCGCCGGCGCCGCCCGGCCCGCGCACGAGGATGGTCGTCCCGAACGCGTCGTCGCCGACCTTGTCGAGCGCCACCGGCGTCTGCTGCACGTTCACCGCCACCGGGCGGACGACCTCCTGGGCGGTGAACGCGGTCGCCGTGGGGAGGTAGGCCTTCAGGGCGGCGATGCCCAGCGTGGCGTCCCCGGCCGAGCGCTCGAGCGACATGTCGCAGCCGATCGCGGCCAGCGTGTACCCCTTGGCCGTGACCCCGCCGAGGCCGATGGCGCGACGGTACGAGGCCAGCGTCCCGTGCGGGTCGACATAGCCCTGCGCGGCGAGCGCGGCCCCGTCGGGGAAGTCCTCCGGGGTCACGCACATGCCGGTCAGGTCCGGGCCCCCGGCCGGCGGGCCGACGGCCGCCGCCGTCCCGAGGGCCACCGGCTTCCCCTTGATGCGGCCGGCCAGGACGCCGTCGATGCGCGCCCGCAGCTTCCGCGCGAGGGCGTTCGCCCGCGCGGCCGCGTCCGGCGCGTCCTTGAGCGTCACGCCGACGGAGCCGACCAGCCGCCCATCCTGGAAGTCCACCTCGTCGGCGTCCAGGCGGTGGCCCGCGCCCTTGACGCTGAAGCCGAAGGCCTTCGCCGAGGCGCGCTTGCGCGCGAGGTAGGCGGCCGCGCCCGAGGGTCGCTTCAGGAGCTCGACCGCGATGTCGACGGACTCCTTCTCGTGCTGGTAGACCAGCTTGTAGCCGTTCTGGCGGCCGAACCCCTTGAGCCGGGCCGTGCTGAAGGTGCCGAGGCTCGCCACGGCCGCGTTGGAGAGGACGCCCGAGGCGCCGGGGTCCGGCGCGAACGCGGCGAACCCGGGGCCGAGGGCCCGCTGCGGCAGCGTCATGAGCGCGAGGTCCGACGCAGTGGGCGTGCGCGCCGCGGATGCCGCGGAGGTGCCGAGCAGCGCCAGGCCGGCCGCCGCCGCCAGCGCGGCGGTGCTCGTTGCGATCGCCCGGCGCATCCGGGGAACCATCCCCCGGGCGCGCGCGCCCGTCAACGCGGCCGGGCCGCTTACTCGGTCCTCGGGGCCTCCGCGAGGCTCTCGAGGGGCACGTCCGGGTCGGCGAGCGCGCCCCGGTCGACGGGGGCGCGGGAGCGGATGAGCGCCTGCACCGCCTCGTTCACGTCCCACACGTTCACGTTCATGCCCGCGACGACGCGGTCGTCGTGGAGCCAGAAGGCCACGAACTCCCGGGTGGCCGTGTCGCCGCGGATCACGACGTCGTCGCCCCGCTCGGCAAGCCCGGAGTACTCCATGCCGACGTCGTACTGGTCGGAGAAGAAGTAGGGCAGCCGGTCGTAGGGGATGCCGGCGCCGAGCATGTTGCGGGCCGCGGCCGGCCCCTGGTTGAGCGCGTTGGCCCAGTGCTCGACCCGCACC
>DATFWK010000088.1:0-7352 GCA_035259345.1 Miltoncostaeaceae bacterium
CCCGCCGTAACGGCCGCTTCGCCGACTTCGGCACCGTCGCCGAGATCGAGGGCGAGATCACCCTGCCCGGCGGCATCCGCGGCGTGTCGCTCGCCGGGCTCCACCGCGCCGAGCTGGCGGAGACCTAGTGCCCCGCCCCAGAAGTCTCGTCGCCACCCGGCGGCTGCAACGCTCGGCCGGGTGCGAACGTCATCGCTCCGACGTACCTCCGCCTCGGGGGCTGTGTCCTCGCCTGCGCCCATATGCCCGGATATGGGGCGCAGGCTGCGTCCTTGCCCGGCCGGCGTTTCGCACCCCGGCTATTGCAACGGACCTCTGGAGCGGAGCACTCGGGCGAGGATTGGACGTGAGCAGTTACCTTTGGTAACCTGCCCCCAGCGGTTACTTCAGGTAACCACTGTACACACGTTCCCAGCAGGGAGACCCGATGAACTTCGCCGAAAACCCGCCCGTGATCCTCCCGATCCTGCCGCTCGACGACGCCGTCGTGCTGCCCGGGATGACGGTCACGCTGCCCGTCACCACCGAGGAGGAGGCCGGGGCCCTCGACGCCGCCGTCGACGGACGGGTGGTCATGGTGCCCCGCCGTAACGGCCGCTTCGCCGACTTCGGCACCGTCGCCGAGATCGAGGGCGAGATCACCCTGCCCGGCGGCATCCGCGGCGTGTCGCTCGCCGGGCTCCACCGCGCCGAGCTGGGCGCCGCGCACAGCGGCGGCCGCGGCCTGCGCGTGACCGTGACCGAGATGCCGGACCCCGAGCAGCCCGGCGCCCGTGCGAGCGAGCTCGCCCGTGAGTACCGCGCCGTGGTCGAGGAGATCCTCGAGCTGCGCGGCGACGGCGGGCGCATCGTGAGCTTCCTGCGCGGCATCACCCACCCCGGGCGGCTCGCCGACACCGCGGGCTACAGCCCGGACATCGACCTCGAGACCAAGATCGAGCTGCTCGAGACCATCGACGTGGCCGCCCGGCTCGAGAAGGCCATCCAGGCCCAGCGCGAGCGGCTGGCCGACGTGACCCTGCGCCGGCGCATCCGCGACGAGGTCAACGACGGCATGGAGCGCACGCAGCGCGAGTTCGTGCTGCGGCGCCAGATGGAGGCGATCCAGAAGGAGCTCGGCGAGGCCGACGGCTCCGGGAACGTCGAGGACTGGCGCGCGCGCATCGCCGAGGCCGACATGCCCGAGGCCGCCCGCAAGGAGGCCGAGCGCGAGCTGGGCCGCCTGGAGCGCCAGGGCGAGGGCCCCGAGGCGGGCATGATCCGCACGTACCTGGAGTGGATGGTCTCCATCCCGTGGAGCAAGCTCAGCGACGAGAAGCTCGACGTGAGCGAGGCCCGCGAGGTGCTGGACGCCGACCACGCCGGGCTCGAGCGGGTCAAGGACCGCATCCTCGAGTACCTGGCCGTGCGCAAGCTGCGGCGCGAGCGCGACATGGACGAGGACGCCAAGAGCGGCGTCATCCTGACGCTGGTCGGGCCGCCGGGCACCGGCAAGACCTCCCTGGGCCGGTCGGTCGCCCGCGCGCTGGGCCGCGAGTTCGCGCGCATCAGCCTGGGCGGCATCCGCGACGAGGCCGAGATCCGCGGCCACCGGCGCACCTACGTCGGGGCGCTCCCCGGACGGATCGTCCGGGCGCTCCGCGACGCCGGCACGCGCAACCCGGTGATCATCCTGGACGAGGTCGACAAGGTCGGGCAGGACTGGCGTGGGGACCCCTCCTCGGCGCTGCTCGAGGTGCTCGACCCCGCCCAGAACCACTCCTTCCGCGACCACTACCTGGACGTCGAGCTGGACCTGTCCGAGGTCCTGTTCATCGCGACCGCCAACCTCGCCGACACGATCCCGGGCCCGCTCCTCGACCGGATGGAGGTCATCACCCTCGACGGCTACACCGAGGACGAGAAGCTCGCGATCGCGCGCGGCTACCTGCTGCCCCGCCAGGAGGCCCAGAACGGCCTGCGCGAGGACGAGGTGACCGTGAGCGACGAGGCGGTCCGCGACGTCGTGACCGAGTACACGCGCGAGGCGGGCGTCCGCAACCTGGAGCGCCAGCTCGGCCAGATCCTGCGCAAGGCGGCCGTCAAGGTCGCCGAGGGCGCCGAGACGCCGATCGCGATCGGTCCGGAGGACCTGCGCGAGGCGCTCGGCCGGCCGAAGTTCTTCAACGAGGCCGCCGAGCGGACCGCGACCCCGGGCGTCGTCACCGGCCTGGCCGTCACCGGCACGGGCGGCGACATCCTCTTCGTCGAGGCGACCGACATGCCCGAGGACGGCGGCGACCGGCTGGTGCTCACCGGCCAGCTCGGCGACGTCATGCGGGAGTCGGCGCGGATCGCCCTCTCCTGGGTCCAGGCGCACGCGGACCGGCTCGGCATCGACCGCTCCGGCTACGAGGGCAAGCGCTTCCACATCCACGTCCCGGCCGGGGCCATCCCCAAGGACGGCCCGTCCGCCGGCGTGGCGATGGTCACGGCGCTCGTCTCCCTGCTCACCGGCCGCGCCGTGCACCCGCACGTGGGCATGACCGGCGAGGTGACCCTGCAGGGCCGGGTGCTCCCGATCGGCGGCGTCAAGCAGAAGCTGCTGGCCGCCCACCGGGCCGGGCTGACCGACGTGATCATTCCCGAGCGGAACCGGGGCGACCTGGACGACGTCCCGGAGGGCGTGCGTGAGGCGCTCACGATCCACCCGGTGCTGACCGCCGACGAGGCGCTCGCGATCGCATTGGAGCCGGCCGCCCAGCCCAGGCAGGTGGCCGCGTCGGGGAGCTGACGCGATGGCCATGCAGGATGACCGGCGGGACTGCCCGCCGCAGGTCTGCCCCCGCTACCAGCGCGCGGCCGAGATCGTGGGCCGCCGCTGGAGCGCGGCGGTGATCCGGGTCGCGCTCGACGGCCCGGTGCGGTTCACCGAGATCCGGGGAGCCGTGCCCGGGCTCTCGGCGCGCCTGCTGGTGGAGCGCCTCCGCGAGCTGGAGCGCGAGGGCATCGTCGAGCGGGTGGGCGAGGGCCCAGCCGGGCACCCCGCCTACCGCCTGACCCAGAAGGGCCGGGCCCTGGCCATGGTGGTGCGGGAGCTCCAGACGTGGGCCGACGCCTGGGAGCGCGAGCTCGCCTGACGGGCTCCCGCCCTACTCGGACCAGTCGGCGGCGGCCTCGCGCGGGTGGTGCCGGTTGACCAGGTCGGCCGGCAGCGCGTAGCGGCCGCCCTGGCCGTCCAGCGCGTAGGCGCTGACGGCCGAGACCGGCACGTCCACGACGAAGACGACCGGCTCCGAGTCCTCGGCACCGCCGGCCGGGTCGGCCGTGAACAGCACGCCGGAGCGCCCTCCCGGCAGCGCCTCGTTCGCGAAGCCGCGGGTGCGGATCTCCACCGCGCGCTCGTACGGCGCCGCGTGGTACAGCGACACGGTCTCGGGCTTCCGTAGCCGCTCCGGGCGCGGGTCGCTCTCCGCCGTCGAGGCCTCGTACTCGAGATCGACCACGACGTGGGTGACCGGGACCGCGTACGTCGAGCGGGCCTCCTGGACCACCTTGCGCTCCAGCCAGTTCGAGCGGGTGGGCGGGTGCGTCGAGATGATGATCTCGTCCGGGTGGAAGACGCGGAAGGAGTCGTCGAGCGCCTGGATGGGGTTGGCGTCCCCCACCTCCCCGCGGGCGTCCAGCCCGGCGCCCTGGAGCGCTGCCACGGAGGCGGCGAGCCGGTCCTCGGCGACCTCGCGCGCCGCGTCGGCGTCGGAGCTCAGCCAGTGGCCGAGCCGCGAGGTCGAGAGGGCGGGCGCGACCACGAGCACCTCGGCCCCGCTGCCGGCGCGGTAGACGACCTCGTCGACCACCGCCCGCCCCGCGCACGTCTCGTTGGCGATCACGAGGATCCTCCGGCCGTGGGCGGGGGCGGAGCCGGCCATCGCGGCCACCCTACCACCGGCTTGGAGGAGGCCGGCGGACCCGCCTCGTACAATCATCTCGTGACCATCGTCGGCCAGAGCGCCCGCCTCGGAGGGGCGCGCGAGCGCTTCTACGAGTGGATGGGCGTGCTGAACGACCTCAAGGGGTCGATCCGCCTGCTCGACTGGGACCGGGAGACGGCCATGCCGGCCTCCGGCGCCGAGGCGCGGGCGCGCGTCGTGGCGACGCTCCACGCGCTTCGCCATCGCGAGCTCCTGCGGCCGGAGATCCGCGACGACCTGGCGGCCCTCGCGGAGGGCACCGAGCCGGACGGCCCGGAGGCGGCCATGCTGCGGCTGGCGGCGCGCGAGATCCGCCGCGCCGAGCGGGTGCCGGAGGCGCTCGTGCGCGAGACCTCCGAGGCCACCTCGCACGCCGTCTCGGTGTGGCTCGAGGCGCGCCACGACGACTTCGACGCCTTCGCGCCCGCCCTCGGGCGGCTGGTCGCGCTCACCCGGGAGACGGCGGAGGCGATGGAGCTCGGGGAGGAGCCCTACGACGCCCTGCTCGACCGCTTCGAGCCCGGGGCGCTCACCTCCGAGCTCGAGCCCTTCTTCGCCGAGCTCTGCACCCGCCTCGGGTCGCTCGCGGGCGGGGTGGACCGCGCGCCGCCGCCGCGGCCCTTCGCCGGGCGGAGCTGGTCGCCGTCCACCCAGATGGCCGTGGCGCGGGACGTCGCCGGCCTCGTCGGGTTCGACCTCGACTCCGGCATCATCGCCCTCTCGGCGCATCCCTTCACGGGGTCGCCGCACCGGGGGGACGTGCGCTTCACCACGCGCTTCCTGGACGACGACCCGACCTCGAACGTGCTCGTGACGCTGCACGAGGCGGGGCACGGGCTCTACTCCCAGGGCCACCCGGGCGAGTACGAGCGCACGCTCCTGCACTGGTCGCCGTCGCTCGGCGCGGAGGAGTCGCAGTCGCGCTTCTGGGAGAACCACCTGGGCCGCCGCCTCTCGTTCTGGCGTGCGATCGACCCGATCCTGCGCTCGCGCTTCGGGAGCTCGATGGACGGCATCGCGCCGGAGGACCTCTACCGCGCGACGGCCGTGGTCCCGCCGGGATGGAGCCGGATGGAGGCCGGCCAGGTCACCTACGACCTGCACATCGCCCTGCGCTTCCGGCTCGAGCTCGCGCTGGTGCGCGGGACGCTTGCCGTCCCCGACCTCCCGGACGCCTGGCGCGAGGGGATGGAGGACCTCCTCGGCGTGCGCCCGGAGGGCGCCGAGCAGGGGCCGATGCAGGACATCCACTGGGCGGCCGGGCTCATCGGCTACTTCCCGACCTACACGCTCGGCAACCTCTACGCGGCCCAGCTCGCGGAGGCCCTCGAGGAGGCGGCGGGCCCCATCGACGAGCTGATCGCACGCGGCGGGTTCGGCGAGGCGCTCGCGTTCATGCGCGAGCGGGTCCACCGCCACGGCAGCATCATGCCCACCTCCGAGCTCATGCGGCGGGCGACCGGCCGGCCCTTCTCGGCCGACGCCCTGCTCGCGCACCTCGAGCGGGCCGCCGCCGACGGGGCCTGACGCGGCCACCGCCCTGGCGCGGGCGAAGGCCAGGCTCGACCGGCTCGACCTCTACCCCGCCCCGGTCCGCCTCGCACGAGTGCGGCTCGTGGTCTGGCCCTGGCTCTTCCGGCTGCCGTGGATCCGGCGGTTCGACGGCTACGCCATGTGGGGCACCGTCGCGCTTCGGCGCCGGGCGCTGGTCGCGGACGAGGACCTCGTGACCCACGAGCTCTGCCACGTCTGGCAGATGCAGCACCACCCGCTCGGGATGCCGCTGAGCTATCTCCTGCGGGGCTATCGCGAGAACCCCTTCGAGCTCGAGGCCCGGCGGGCCGCCGCGACGACCCGCGGCCCCGGCTGACCTACCGCCCGGCGAGCTCGGCCAGCGCGTCCCGCGCTGCGGCGGTGCGCACCGCAAGCTGTGCCGGCGGCACGTGCGCCTTCACCGCGGCGGCCATCGCGGCGATGTCCTCTTGGGCCCGGCCGTAGGCCCGCGCGTCCAGCGTCTGGAGGTCGGCGCGGGCCGCGTCCAGGCGGCGCGCCGCGTCCGCCACCCGCGACTGGGAGCCCGCGTACTCCGTCTCGCCGATCACCTTGCCCGCACCGTTGACCGCCTGCGGGTACTCGGTGCCGACCACGGCGAGGACCGCGCCGATGTCGTCAGCCCTGGCCCGCGCGTCCGCGGCCTGGCTCTGGAGCGACGGGCCGCCGCCCCGCACGGCGTATCCGATCGCGATGCCGACGACCAGCCCGAGCAGGCCGACGCCCACCAGCGCCGGCCAGCGCCGGCGCTTCGTGCGGAAGACGGTCACCCGGAGGCTGCGGCAGCGGCAAGCCGGCCGTCGGGGCTCACCAGCGGCAGCACGCCGCTCGCCACGGCGCGCACCGTACCGCGCTCGGAGTCGCGCTCGACGCGGACGGCGACGGAGGCCTCCTCGAGCCCGTCGGCGAGCGCCCGTGAGCGGGCCTCCTCGGCCACGAGCGACTCGGCCGTGCGCCACGCGGACTCCCCCATCCCCGGCACCGTGCGCTCCACCTCGCAGCGCACGAGGCCGCTGGCCGCCCCGATCGACGAGATCACCGCGGCGTGCGGGGCCGGCTCGCGGACGAGCCCGAGGGCGCGCGCCACCCAGGGGCCGAGCACGTTCCCGGCACCGCCGGCCGAGACCAGGCGCCGGCCCTCGGCCGGGAGGCGGCCCACGAGCGGCGCGGCGCACTCGGCGATGTCGGCGGCCGCCGCCTCGAGGGCCTCGGTCGCGAGGGCGTCCACGTCGAGCCGCACGCTGCGCGCGAGGGGCTCCAGCGCCGCGCGCGCGGCCTCGCGGTCGCCCTCCGCCACGTCGCCGGGCGGCAGGGACCCGATCGCGTTCGCGCAGCACGTGAGCGTGATCGCGTGGAGCGGGCCGCCCGAGCGCTCGCGCACGGCCAGGTAGCACGCCGGGTCGCCCGGCCGCGGGGCGATCTCGACCAGCTCCGGGTCGACGAGGGGCGGCGAGAAGCAGGCGTACGGCAGCCCGGCGACGTGGGCGCTGCGCGGGCCGACCGCCAGCCGCCGCCGGCCCTCGGAGCGCATGAGGCTGCCGCCGGCGACGCCGACGACCCGCACGTCCAGGGCTCGCACGCACGTCGGATGGCGGCCGATGCGCACGTAGTCGAGCGCCGGATCGCCGCCGGTGACGGCCGCGACGTTGGTCGAGGTCCCGCCGTGCTCGACCACCAGGCCGTCCCGCACCCCGGCCGCGCGGATGATGCCGGCCACGGATGCGGCCGGTCCTGAGAAGAGCGTGGCGATGGGCCGCTCCCGCACCGCGGCGAACGGCGCGCCGCCGCCGTCGCCCTGGACGACCAGGCAGGTCGCGTCGATGCCCGCCCTGCGCAGGGCCGCCTCGACGT
>DATFWK010000089.1:0-11931 GCA_035259345.1 Miltoncostaeaceae bacterium
CATCGGCGGAGGAAACGCAGAGCCGACGCGCCGCCGTTCCGTCCCCGCATAGCCGGATTCCGAGCGCGACGCTCCCGGCGGCGCCGACGCCGCTGATAGCGTCGCGCCGTCCGGCCCGGGCGAACGGCGACGGCGGACCCCGGGACGGCCAGCCGTCGATGAGCGAGCCCCGCACAGAGGAGACCCCGGGAGGCCCAGGACGGCCGGGCGACCTGACGGCGATCTTCGCCGCCGAGGGCCGTGGCCACTCGTTCCTGGTCTGGAGAGACGAGTCCGGAGAGCAGCAGATCCTGGACCTGCTCGAGGAGCAGCGCTATGAGGTCGGCCGCACCAAGCGAGCGGAGGTCTCGCTGGGCTGGGACGGCGAGGTCTCACGGGCCCACGCCCGCCTCGAGAGCGTCGCCGGCGGATGGATCGTCGAGGACCTGGACTCCCTCAACGGGTCCTTCGTGAACGGAAGCCGCATCTCGAAGCGCCACCGGCTCCACGACCGGGACCGGATGTGCTTCGGGCGCACCCACCTCCTCTTCCGAGAGCCGAGAGGCGACGGCGACGTGTCGACCGCCCGGGCGCCCGGGGCCGGGGGCGACGTCCCGCTCACGCCCACCCAGCGGAGCATCCTCATCGCGCTCTGCCGTCCGCTCGCCGGCGATTCCCCCCTCGCGCCGCCGGCATCCAACCTCGCGATCGCGCAGGAGCTCCATATGAGCGTGGACGCGGTCAAGGCCCAGCTCAGAGAGCTCTACCGGCGCTTCGGCCTCGACGACCTGAAGCAGATCGAGAAGCGGACGCGGCTTGCCGGGCTCGTGCTCCTGGAGGGCGTCCTGCAGCCCAGCGACTTCTAGCTCGGGCTGGCGTCGCCGCCGCCGCGGCGGAGGGTGATCGTGGTCCAAGCCCCGACGTGAACGCGATCCCCGGCGGCGAGCCGGACCGGGGTCTCCGCCGCGAGACACGACGTCTCGCCGTTCAGCATCGTGCCGTTGGTGGATCCCTTGTCGACGACCGCGTACGCGCCGTCGTCCTGGAGCACCAGAACGGCATGGAGGCGCGAGACGGCCGGATCCGCGGCGAGGTCGATCTCGGGCGGGGCGGGGTCCGACGGGCGAGCGCGCCCGATCCGGACCTCCGCCGCGGCGAGCGCCAGCACGCGCGCCTGCGCGGGCTCCGGGAACTCGACACCGTCCGGCGCCATGCGCGCGAAGTGCTCGCGATCCGGACCGAACTCGACCTCCCAGCCGGGCTCGGGCGGCGGGGGCGCGGGCGCGACGCCCTCGACGAAGTCGTAGCCGCAGTCCTCGCAGAACCGGTCCGAGCCGCCGCGCGCCGCGCCGCACTCCGGGCACGGCGGCACCCCGACCGCCGGCGCGGTCGGCATGGCGACGGAATCGACCCGCTCCGAGACCGGCCCGGTCGCCGGGTCGGTCGCGGGCGCATGGATCCGCGCGCCGCACTGGTCGCAATAGTCGTCCGTCAGCGACGCGTGGCCGCTCGGGCAGAGCGTCGTGCTCATGGCTCCGGCCGCTTGACGCGCACGGTCTTGGTCGACCGCGTGTCCAGCGACATCTCGTCCGCGTCCGCGACGTCGCCCCGCAGCCGGACGGTGCCCGTCGCCGGATCCTCGACCTCGACCACGCCCCGCAGAAGGCCCATCGTCGCCTCGTTGCCGCTCTCGGCCGCCAGCTGCACAGCACGTCCCAGCCGGGCGGTCGCCGTCGGCTCGTCCCCAGCCCGGCGCGCCTCGAGCCCCTCCTGGATCGCCTCGGCGAGCTCGGCCTGGCCCGAGTAGTGGGCGACCTCCCGGTTGATCCGCGTCGAGAGCTGGAGATCGTCGGTCCACACCGCGCGGATCAGGGACTGACCGGCGACCTCGCCGTCCACCACGAGGCTCACTCGGCCGGCGAGCATCTCCTCCCCGACGCCCCGGGGCTCGACGCGGATGCAGAGGTGGTAGTCGCGGGACTCGCTGCCCCAGGACCCCGTGGGATAGTCGGCGGAGCGCTCGTCCACGGGCTTTGCTCGGACGGCGAGGTCCTCGATCGCCGGGGCGACCTGCCGGACGAAGGCGACCCTCGCACCGAGCGGGGTCCAGAGCCGCAGCGACACGTCGGCCGCGCCCTTGCCCATCGCCCCCTCGATGAGGCCGCGGAAGTCGTCGACCAGGCCCTCCGGCTGGGCGACGATGTCCACGGTGCCGAGCAGGGCCGTCGCGATCCGCCGCAGCTCGTCCACCTCCCAGTCGGTCCCCACGCCCCTGCAGTCGCACTGGAACCTGCCGCGGCACTCCTCGAGGGCGCGCTCGAGGTCGCCGGGCTCGTCGCTCTCGTTGCGCCCGTCGGTCAGCAGGATGGCGTGGCGGATCGCCGCCCCGGAGCCGTCGAAGGTCTTCAGCGCCATCCTCAGCCATCCGCTCATCGCGGTGCCGCCGGCGGCCTTGAGTTGGCGGACGGCGCGGCACGCCTCCTCGCGGGTGACGTCGTCGGCGACCGCCATGCCGCCCTTCCGCGGATAGACCGGTCGGGCGTCCCAACTGCCGGCGATGACGGCGAACTCCACGCCGTCCCGGATGCACTCCACCGCGACGCAGGTCGCCTCACGGGCGGCAAGGAGCTTCGCGCGCTCCTCCATCGAGCCGGACATGTCCACGATCACGATCTCCGCCGCGCCGCCGGTGGGGTCCGGCCCGCCCTCCCCCATCTCGGCCGTCACGGTGACCACCGCGTTGACCTCCGAGCCGTCGACGGGCAGGTACTCGTTCTGGTACGCCTCCGCCCTGAAGCTGGTCACGACCACTCGCTCCCCGGGCCCCCTGGGTCCACGTCGATGACGACCACGGTGATGTTGTCCTGGCCGCCCGCGGCAAGCGCCGCGTCGGCGAGCGCCCGGGCCGCTGCGACCGCGCTCGCGGTCGCGGGGAGCCCGTCCAGGAGCCCCTCGATCGCCACCGGGTCCGGAAGATGGTTCCAGAGGCCGTCCGAGCAGAGGAGCAGGCGGCCGGGGCCCGTCGGGCGCATCGTCGCGATCCGGGGCGGGTCGTCCGGGGCGTCCGCGCCGATCCAGCGGGTGATGGCGTGCGCCCGGGGATCCGCATCCGCCTCGGCCGCGCTCATGAGCCCCTCCTCGACCTGCTCGACGGCCCACGAGTCGTCCCGCGTCAGACGCCGGGACTCACCGCTGGCGATCCAGTAGGCGCGCGAGTCGCCGACCCACCCGACCACGAGCCCTTCTGGGCCGGCCACGACGGATACGAACGTGCACGACGGCACCGGTCGGCTCGCGCGCTCCGTCCAGTCCAGGCGCTCGACCGCGCGGCGCGCGGCGGTCACGGCCTCCTCGGTCGCCTGCTCCGCCTCCTCGGGCCGCCCGCCGGCGCGCTCGGCCAGTACGGAGCCCGCTGCCGACGCCGCCGTTCTCGCGGCGACGTCACCGGAGAACGACGACGAGACCCCATCGCAGACCACGGCGACGACCTTCCCCGGCCCAACCCGATCGAGGTGCATCGCGTCCTCGTTGCGGGCGCGAACGCGTCCGCGGTCCGTGATGGCGGCCGCGACCACGAGGTCCACCTCGACCCGGTCCCCGGGGTCCCGGGCGGGCGTACCGCAGAAGCGGCAGCTGCCGTCGTCCCCGAGCGCCCCTGCCGGCGCGCCGCAGGCATGGCAGGCGTCCCCTCCGGCACTGGTCCGCTGCTCCTGCGCCCCGGCGCGCGACCCGCACTCCTCGCAGAATCGGTCGGCCGGCTGCAGGGGCGCCCCGCAGACCGCGCAGTCGAGGATGGGGCCGCCGATCACGTCCAGGTTCTCGGCCGCACTCGGTTCGCGTCGTCGACCATGCGGATCCGCTCGTCGCGCGTCGGGGCGAGCCGGGCGAGCTCGCGGTAGTTCCGCTCGAGCCCCTCCCGCAGGTCCCGCTCGGAGAGCGAGCGCCCGAGCACGCGTGCCTCGGGCTCGAGAGTCCCGTCGCGCTCCACTAGCGCCAGCGCCGCGGCCAGGATCTCACCCGTGATGCGCGCCCGCTCGCGCCGATCGACGCCGAGCGGCTCCAGGATCGCCGCCGCGGAGCTGAGCTCGGCGACGCCGGCGGCCCGCGCGCCGCCGTCCACCAGGCACTCGATGCGCATGACCTGGCCGTCGGTGTAGGAGATCGACGACTCCGGCACGCTCGCATAGGCGGCAAGCGCGCCCGGGACGTCGTCGAGCGCCCTCCTGCATCGCCCGAGGCCGAACGTCGCGGTCGTGAACGACGGGTCCGTCCCCGACACGACGGCGTAGAGGTCCGCCGCGGTCGCCACGTCGCCGGCGTACTCGGCGGCGACGCCGAGCGCGAGCCTCGCCGCGAGCTCCCCGGGTACCGCGTGATAGACGGCCGCGAACGCCGCCCGCGCATCCGCCGGCCGACCGGCTGACAATCCTGCGACGCCCCGGTACCAGGCCACGCGCCAGTCGAGGTCGTCGAGCGCCTCGACCTCCGCAAGCGCCTCCTCCGCGCCGGCGACGTCGCCGACGTCGATCAGCTCCTTCGCGAGGCGGAGCCCCATCTCGGCCGTCCGCTCGGGCGCGGCGCGCAACGACGCGACCACCTCCTCGGGCTCGGCCGCGAACAGGGCGAGCGACCCGGCGGCGGCGTCCTCCGCCTCGACCCGCAACGCCGGCAGCCGCCGCCAGTCCGGGGCGAGCGGGTCGGCCCGGAAGTCGCCCGTGAAAAGCGTGCTCGCACCCGGCACCGGGACGCCGTCGCGGGCCGCGACCACCTGCCGCAGGACACCGAGCAACTGCTCGGCCATCTCCTCGGCTGAGTGGAAGCGCTCGTCCGGATCGGCGGCCATGCCCCTGGCCAGGAAGCGGTGGAGGGCGTCGAACTCGGTGAGGACCGCCGACGACTCCTGCGGCGGCACCGTGTACCGGTAGGTCGTCTGATATCCGCGGAAGTCCAGGGACATGATCGCCAGCGTGCGGGCGACCGTGAACAGGTCGGAGGCGACGGACGGGCCCGAGTCCGCGATCTCGGGCGCCTGGTAGCCGACGGTCCCGTAGACCGGGCTCGACATGTCGCCGATCCGGTAGACGCCACCGAGATCGATCAGCTTGAGCGTGGCGCCGGTCTGGATGACGTTGTCTAGCTTGAAGTCGCAGAAGAGCAGACCGTTCGAGTGGAGGTAGGCCAGCCCCGGCAGCACCTCGAGGATGTACGCGATCGCCTGGGCGACCGGCAGCGGATCCGGGCGGCCGCCGTTCGCCTCCCGCCGGTGGGTGAGGATCCCGCGCAGGCTGCTGCCCCCGACGTACTCCATCACGATGTACCCGGACTGCTCGTGCTGCACGAAGTTGTAGATCCGGACGATGTTCGGGTGCTCGACCTCTGCGAGGAAGCGCCGCTCGGCCAGCGCGGCGGCCATGGCGTCCTGGTCCGCCGAGTTGAGGAGCCCCTTCAGCACTACCCACCGGTCGGACACGTTGCGGTCCCGAGCGAGGTAGATCCATCCCATCCCGCCGTGGGCCAGGCATCCAGCCACCTCGTACTGACCGGCGACCAGGTCGCCCGGCACCAGCTTCGGAGCGAACGAGAAGGGGGCGCCGCAGCTGCGGCAGAAGCCCTCCGCACGGCCGGGCGAGCCCTCGCGGGAGCGCCCGACCGGCTCGCCGCAGCGCCCGCAGAACCGCCGGTTCTCGGCGACGCCCGGGTCGGCGAGCACGACCTCGGCCGGGTCGCGATACGGGATCGGCGGCACCTCGACGAGGCCGGCCCCGATCCGGCGCGGGCCGGATGCGCCCGATCGCCGGGTCGTCTCCCGCCGCGATGTCGCGGTGGTGGAGCGGGCCGGTCGCGTGCTCGCCGGGATGCTCGCCGGCGGCGGAGGGGAGCCGCCGGACACCGGTGCCTGGGCATCCTCGCGCCGCGGCGCCATGCCGCAGAGATCGCAGTAGCCGTCGACGATCGTGCCGGTGCAGCCGGGCCGGGCGCAGCTCAACGCGACCCTCCCGCGGACGGTGCCCGGGCCGGGAGGGCCAGGCCGCACTCGCGCACCAGCGCCGCGGCGTGCGTGACGTCGGTCGGAGCCCTGTAGAGGACGTCGTGGGCCCCGTCGAAGAGGTCTGCGATGCCGGGCTCCTCCATCACGCCGACGCGCCTCGCCTTGGAGCGATAGGCGTCCAGCAGCCCGCGCAGCTCGTTCCGGGCGGCGATCGGCGCGCGGTTCGCCGCTGTGATCCGCTCGAGGTCCTCCCGGACCGCGCTGGCATGTCCCGTCCACAGCGCGAGCGCCTCAGCCGCATCCCCCCACGCGCCGGCATCGACCAGGCGCCGCACCTCGCCGAGGGCTGCGCCGATGTCCCCGGTGGGATCGGCGGGCGGCTCGGGAAGATCCACGCCCGTGACCTTGACGCGGGCCTCCTCCCACGTCGCGACGCACTCCTCGTGAATCGCGCGGACGCGCGCGAGCACGCGCTCGGCCTCGGCCAGCTGCCCGGCGGAAGCTTCCCTGAGACCGGAAAGCGCTGCGGCCTCCGCCTCGAGCTCGGCCGCCGACGCCTCGAGGGCGCCCACCTCGGCCCGCGGGACGGCGAAGGGGTCGGACATCAGCAGCCGGGCGATGGCCGTCGTGTCGCGTTCGAGGCCCGCGAGGCGATCACGCTGGGCGGCTGCGAGCGACTGCTCCGCCCGGCACGCCGCGAGCGACGCGCGGACGGCGTCGAGGCGGGCGCCGAGGTCGTCCCAGACCGCGCCGATCTCCGCCACGCAAGCACGGGCGCCCTCGAACTCGGCCGCCATCATGGCGAGCAGGTCGTCGGGCGAGCAGCGAACGACGAGCTGCGCGCCGCCGCGGAGGTCGCGCTCGTCGAGGGGGACGTCCTCCTGCGGAACCTCGAGGGAAGGCCCCTGGAGCAGCGCGGCGACGCGATCAAGGCGAGCGGCGGACGGTCGCGGTCTCGTCCCGCGCTCCGTCCGAGCCGAGGCGAGAACGCCGTCGAGCAGCTCGAGCCAGGCCCAGAGCCGGCCGAGCGCGGTGTTCGCGACGGCCCATCGGCCGGCGGTCTCGCCCTCGAGCGTCGACATCGCGATGAGCTGCCTGCCGGGATCCAGCTCCATCTCGAGCAGGTTGGCGCGGACCCGCTCCGTGACACCGGCCAGCCGGGCGAGCTCGTCGTCGAGGGCCCTGGCGTCCATCAGCCTGCGTACCGCGCCTCGGGCGGCGCGGGCGTCGGCGCGAACGGGCCCAGCCATCTGCGGTGGATCGCCCTCCACGTCCCATCCTGCCGCATCCGCTGGAGCACCCCGTTGACGAACCGGACGAACTCCGGGTGCCCCTTGGCGATCGCCATTCCGTAGGGCTCGTCGCCGAGGCGCGGGCCGACGATCCTCGTCGCGGGGTCCTGTGCCTTGAAGCCGAGCAGGATCGCGTCGTCGCTGGTTATGGCCGCGACCCGTCCTTCCTGCAGCGCCACCAGGCAGTCCGTTCGCTGCGCCACCGGGTACGGCGTCGGATGCGACGGCGCGCGCTCCAGCCGCGCCAGCGAGGTCGAGGAGCGCGTGGCGCAGACGCGGCGGCCGTGCAGGTCGGCGAGGCCTCTCGCGCGCGACGCGGCCGGAACGAGCACGCGCTGCGCGGCAGCGAAGTAGACGCTCGAGAAGTCGACGAGCCGCCGCCGCTCGCAGTTCACCGTCACCGCGTCGGCGACGACGTCCACCGCGCCGGACTGCACCTCCGGGATGCGCTGGGCGGTGGTGACGGCCCTCAGCTCGATGGCGTCCGGGTTCCCGAAGATCGCGCGGGCGACCTCCCGGAGCACGTCGACCTCGAACCCTTCGATGCGGCGCGTCGCCGGGTTGAAGTAGGCGAACAGCAGCGTGTTCTGGTCGACCCCGGCGACGAGGCGACCGCGCTTCTGAATCCTCGCCATGTAACTGCCCGCAGGCATCCGTCGCGGCGGTGGCAGCCCGCCCGCCGGGCGGAGGCTGGCCGTCGGATCGCCGCAGCGGACGGGAGCGGCCGGGGGTGCCGCGGGGGTCGAGGCCGCCGGCGGTGTCGCGAGTGCGCTCAGCGAGGTCCGCAGAGCGCGATCCGATGACGAGCCGCAGCCGGCGAGGACGGCCACGGCGGTGGTCGCGGCGACGATCGTCGTGACGAGGGCGCAAGCGGGCAGGCGCCTCATCGGTACTCGTTCATCCGCAGTTGCAGGCCTGCGAGAGCGAGGAGGGCCGACACGGCGACGATCAGGATGATGGCTATGCGCAGCCCGCTGAGCGCCGACGTCGCGCGCGAGGCCGCCCGCTCGAACCGCTTCTGGGCCGCGGCGACCTGCGCGGCGAGCGTCGCGTCGAGCCGGGCCGCGCGAGCCGACTCCGAGCCCGGGACGGCGACGGCGAGGCGGACGGCGTCGGCATAGCGCCCCTGGTCCTGGAGGGCCGCGACCCGGCCATGGGCCGCGCGGTACGAGGCGAAGGCGGTGGCGGTGGACGCCCCTTCCTCCGCCGATCCGGCGCGCTCCGCCAACCGCGCTGCCTCACCGAGGAGGCCGCCGTCGGGGCGCAGCCGTCGCATGATCAGGTCGAACTCGGCGAGGTTCTGCCCGCCGCCGCCACGCGCGACGAGGGCGAGCCCCTCGTCGGCCTGCGCCCGCAGGGAGAGGATGCGTGCCGCGGAGAGCACCTCGACCGAGTCGGAGCCCTTCCGCTGGGCGTCGCCGAGGGCCCGTTGCTCGGTTGCCATCGCCGCAAGGCCCCACGCCGCGAGGCCGATCAGGAGCACGGTCGCGACGGCCATGGGGATGTTCAGGTTCCGGCGCATTCGCCGTGCGAGCGCGACCTGGATGGCGATCAGGACCGCGAGGATCAACACGGCCCCCGCCCCGAAGGCGACGATCCCGTTCCACGAGGTGCCGGACTTGTAGGAGTCCCCCAGCTTCTGCGCCTCGAACGCGTACAGGCGGCCGGCGGCAGGGAGGATTCGCCCCCGCATGACGTCGGACGCCTCGCGCAGGTAGGCGGCGCCGATCGGGAAGCCCTGCCTGTTGTTCGCCCGGGCCGCCTCGATCGAGCCGCTGTAGACCGGCAGCAGGGTCGCGATCTGCGACACCGCGGCGCCGGCATCCGAGGAGTCGCCGACCTCCCGGGCGAGGTTCGAGAGGCGCGCGCTCGCGGAGCGGAGGTCCTGGAGGTAGCGCCGCCGCCGCGCCGGCGGCTCCTGGCCTCCGGTTAGGAACGTGGTCGCGGCAGTCGCGTCGGCGTCCGCGAGCGAGGCGTAGAGCTCGTCGGCCTGGACGAGCAACGGCCCGGACTGGGTCGCAACCGCGTTCGCCGCGCGCTGCCGCGAGCCCACGGCGCCGGCCATCAGCAGGGCTGCGCCCACCGCCGCGACGGCGACGAGCACCATCGCGAGGCGAAGGCGCGCGGGCGTCGTCGCGACGGCGGCACGCGCGCGAACGCGCCCGCTCCCCGCCAGGCTCCTCGGAGAAATCGGGCCGGCTGTCACGACGGCGGCGCCGATCTTCGGCGCTGCCGCGGCGATCCCCGGATAACGGTTGTCGGCGTCGCCTGCGTCATGCAGGCAGTGTCGCGGCTCGCCCGGGCCGCCGACAGCCACCCCAGGGTTAGTCGTTCACACCTTGGTCCGGTCATTGGCCTGCGAGCTCGGGTCGGCTGGTCCCCACGCCGGCCGACGGCGTCCCGGGGCGTCGGCGCATGTCCCCCGAACGGGGGATGTGAACCTATGTGCTCGGGCCTCACCGCGTCAAAGGTGCCGTGACCAGCTGGAGGAGGTGTGGACCCGGTTCAGGGATCCCGCTCAGGCCGGGACGCCAGCCTCTCCGCCCGCCGCCTGATGCCCTGGAGCATCTTCCGCTCCATCAGGAGCGATCCGGGCTCCATGGGGAGCATCCCGATCCGCGCGATCAGCGTCGGCAGCCGGAACCGGTTGCGGCTGATCAGCCGCGTCCCGTCGTCGTGCTCGCGCAGCACGAAGGTCCAGACCCAGTTGCCGTCCGCGGACCGCCATGCGAGCACCCGCTCGGGCTCGACGCGCTCGAGCCGCATCGTGTTGCCGCCGTAGCCGATCGTGTCGCCGACCCGCGGGTGCTGGAACTCCGGGAGGACGACGTCGACGCTGTGCATGCCGAGCCCGAGCAGGTTCTCGACCCAGTCGTAGGTGTACGCGCCGCCGCGCGGCGACGGGCCCATCTGGGCGAGCCAGGGCCACACCGCCGCCGCTGGCGCGGCGATCGTGATCGCCCGGGTGGCGACGCCGTCTGCCTGCTCGAGCAGCTCGTCGCCGGGGAGCCGCTCCGCGGCCTCCTCCGCCGTCGCGCCCCAGGTGAGGACGCGTCGGCGGAGGACAGATGGGTAGAGGGCCGCGAGCGCCGCCACGAGCCCGAGCGCGACGGTGCGAAGCCTCATGGGGCCGGAGTCTGCCGCGTGCGGAGACCGCTGGCCGGCGCCCTCAGAGGATCCGCTCGCCCGGGAAGCGCACGCCGAATCGCTCGACCAGACCGGGCACGCTGCCCGGGTCCATCTCGAGGCCGTAGCGGTCGCACAGCGCGGCCAGCTCGGCCGGCGCGGCATTGGCGACGTCGCCGACGGCGACGAGCTCGGCGAAGAACTGCTCGAACCCGGCGGGCGAGATGATCTCGAGGATCCGGCACGGCTCCTCGCCGGCGTTCCAGAACGTGTGCCACTGGTTGCACGGCTTGAAGACGAGGTCGCCCGGCCCCGCCTCGACCACCTCGTCGCCGAGCAGCGCGCCCATCCGCCCGGTGAGCACGTAGCTGTACTCGTCCTCGCGCGTGTGCCGGTGGAGCGGCGCGGCCAGCGCGTACGGGCCCATCGGGTGCTCCACGAGGGAGAACCGCCGGTCGGACTCCGCCCCGTCGATCATGAACCGCACGCCGATGCTGCCCAGGAACCCGGCCTCCCCGTCGGTCGGCCCCACGATGCGTGCTGTCGTCGTCGTCGCCATCTCACCCTCCTGATATTTGATCGGACAGTTGTGTCGCGGGGAATGTAGACACCGGCCGCAGCCTCTGTCAAGATCGTCGGACATCAATGACGCGCGAAAATGAGAAGCGCCCGTATCGGATGACGAAGCGGGCCGAGCAGCAGGACGAGACGCGCCGGCGCATCGTCGAGAGCGCCGTCGCGCTCCACGAGGCCCTCGGGCCCGCGCGCACGCCGATGAGCGCCGTGGCCGAGCACGCCGGGGTGCGCCGCTCCACCCTCTACCGGCACTTCCCCGACGAGGCCGCGCTCTTCGCCGCGTGCACCGCCCACTGGGCGGCCGACCACCCCGTCCCGGACGTCGGACGCTGGCGGCAGATCGACGACCCGGAGGTGCGCTTGCGGACCGCACTCGCGGAGCAGTACGCCTTCTACGAGCGCGCCGCCGGGATGATGGTGAGCGTGCTCCGCGACGAGGCCGACTCAGGCGTCGCCAGGCAGCTCGCGCTGTACCGCCAGTACCTCGCCGGGGCCGCCGAGGTGCTCGTGGCCGGCAGGCCCGAGCGTGGGCGCGCCCGCCGGCGGGCGCGCGCCGCCGTCGGCCACGCGCTCGCCTTCTGGACATGGCACTCGCTCGTGCGCGACCAGGGCCTCGCGACGGGCGAGGCGATCGAGCTCATGTGCGCCCTGGTCGAGGCCTCCGGGCCCCGGCACCCGGCGTCGGCGCACGCCTCGCCCTAGGCCGAGTCCGCCTCCGCCGCCGCGGCGCGGAGCGCCTCCTCGTCCGGCTGGCGGCCCGGGCCGGCGGCGGTGAGCAGCCAGCCGCCCAGGACCGCGCCGACCAGCGCGAAGAGCGCGCCGACGAGAAACGCCGCGTGGTAGCCGCCGGTGAGCGCCGAGAGCGTGTCCTCGCCGTCGTCGAGCAGGGTGCCGGTTCGCGAGGCGGCGAGGCTGGCGAGCACCGCCAGGCCGAGCGCGCCGCCCATCATGAACGACGTGTTCACGACC